>WFTN01000510.1 GCA_015485455.1 Planctomycetota bacterium
CACAACACAGCCAGGGGTGGCAGAGTGTTCGTAATCAAAGAAGTCGCCCTGCTACGACCACGTGGTCGTGAGGGGCGACTGATGCAGAGTACGGGCGCTATGCCACCCCTGGCGGCCGCGAGATCGTGAATTATTCGGGTTAGCTCTTAGAGAACGGCCTTGATGCCCAATTTCCCAAAGTTCTTGTCGGCGTAGTTTTTGCGGAACATGTCACGGAGCTTGACGGCTGCCGCGTCATAGGCATCCCCGTCATCCCAGGTATTCTTGGGATTCAGGATCTCTGAGGGGACGTCTGGGCATGACGTTGGCATGCTCAGGTTAAGCACCGGGTGCTTTTCGGTTTCCACAGTGTCCAGATCCCCACGCAAGGCCGCGTTGAGCAGCGCACGGGTATGTTTGATGGAAATACGAGATCCGGTGCCATAAGCCCCGCCACTCCAGCCGGTATTGAGAAGAATACAACGGGCATCGGCATCTTTCATCTTGGCAGCCAAGAGCTCAGCATAGACCGATGGGTGCCGCGCCATGAAAGGGGCGCCAAAACAGGCACTGAAGGCCGCTTGAGGCTCGGTGACACCCACTTCTGTTCCGGCGAGCTTGGAGGTGAACCCGGAGACGAAGTGGTACATCACTTCATCAGGGGTCAAGATCGAAACGGGAGGCAAAACTCCGAAGGCATCGGCAGTCAACAGGACAATGGTCTTTGGCACTGGCCCACGAGAGCCTGCAGCAACCATAGGATTGCATTCCAGCCCATAAGCGAAACGGGTGTTTTCGGTGAGGCTGTTATCGGTGAGATCCAGCTCCTGAGGATCCGTCTCGTTCAGGGGCTTTCCAGGAAGAGGTGGCACATTCTCAATCAAAGTGCAGGACATAGACATGGCCTTAGCAATGACTGGCTCTGCCTCTTTGTCGAGATCAATCAGCTTAGCGTAGCAACCATCTTCGAAGTTGGAGATCGCGTTGTCAGTCCAACCGATTTCGTCGTCACCGATCAAATTCCGCTCAGGATCCGCTGAGAGCGTGGTCTTGCCCGTGCCGGACAAGCCGAAGAGGATAGCGCTATCCCCATCGACACCGACATTGGCGGAGCAGTGCATAGGCAAGAAGCCCATATCCGGAAGCATATAGTTCAAAACGGTGAAGAGAGTTTTCTTGTTGGAGCCACAGTAATCGTTAGGGCCGCAGATCAAGGCAACACGGCGCTTCATGTCAATGATCAGAGCGTTGTCGCTGTTACTGCCATCACGCTCGGGATCGCATTTAAAGCTGGGGGCGTTCAAAAGTGTCCAACGTCGCCCGTCTTCGTCTTGAATCCCTTTTACGTCTTTCGGGAACATCGTGTGGACGAACAAGGCGTGGGTGGCGTATTCGCCAACGAAACGAAATGGCAGGGCATACTCAGGGTCGCTGCCAGCGTAGACGTCTTTAACAAATAGCTTGGCACCCTTGGCATTCAGATGTTCTACAACCCGACCCAAGAGAGCTTCGTAGGCTGCTGGATCGTACTTCTGGAAATCCTTCTTCCACCAAATTGTTTCTTCGAACTCAGGATAAGCCGCTGCAAAAGTATCTTTGGTGCGGCGACCGGTGGATCCTGGGTCTGTGTAGTAGATCAGCGGACCTTCGTCGCCGAGCTTTGTGGCATAGCACTTTTGGTCATCCCAGCCGCCATCGACCTTGGTCCGGCCGCGATCATTCTCGATCGCCGCGTGAAACAAAGCCTTCTTGTCCAAATTGTATTCGTAGGAGCAGTTCTTCAGTCCGAAGAGCTCTTCAAGTTGATTGGCAAAATCCATGAGAATTCTCGCTCTATTTTGTGAATTCGAATTGCGCTGGGGCGAAATCTCGTCATTCCTGCTGGCAAGCATGGGCCACGGAGAGCAAGAAACGAGACGATTCGTCGAAGCCGATGAATTCTACTGAGATACATGGCAGATTCAACGGACGCACCATCCTTTGACTTCGGGAACAAATCCCTAAACCCGTTGCAGCAAAACCCTTACAAAAACGACACGAACTTCCATCCTCTGGTAGAATCATCGCTCAATATGAACAATTGTCCGTGGATATGAAAACGAAGCACTTTCTTGGTGAAAATGGGCCAATTCGAAGAGGAACGACCATGAGTCGAGACAACAAAGCAACAGAAGAAACCCAGGGCGTCACCCGCCGGGGCTTTCTCAAAGGAGCCAGCTTCGCAGCAGCCGCTGTGGGTACTGGTTCACTCCTTCCCCCACCCCAGACTGCAAGCTCTCAAAATGAAGAAGAAGTTCTGATCTTGGGAACAGAGGAAACCAAGATCGCATTGACCATCAATGGCGAGAACATCTCCACCGAGGCCAGTCCGTCGACGACACTCTTGGACCTCATCCGTGGCCCCCTTGACTTGACCGGCTCCAAACGAGTCTGCGATCGAGGAAGTTGTGGAGCTTGCACGGTTTTAGTGGATGGCAAACCAATCTGTTCTTGCAGCTACTTAGCCCTCGATGCCCAAGGTAAAAACATTCAAACCGTCGAAGGGTTAATGGTGGGCGACAAGCTCAGCCCACTTCAAAATTCATTCGTCTCATGTGATGCCCTCCAATGTGGATTTTGCACTCCTGGCATGTTGATGTCATGCACAGCCCTCTTGGAGAAAAATCCAAATCCCAACCGAGAAGAAATCGCCAAGGGAATCAGTGGCAACCTCTGTCGCTGTGGGACTTACCAGAACATCTTCGAAGCTGTTCACAAGGCGGCCACAGGAGGTGGAAAATGAGTAAGAATGCCGACAAAGTCAAAATCACTGTAGGTTTCGAAGATCACCTGAAGGAAATCTCTGTCAAGATCAACGACAACGATGTCCTCCCCTATCAACCGACTGACTCCTTCGATGAAGTCGGCCAAGATCGAGACCGTTTGGATGCCATTGCCAAAGTCACCGGCGCCGCCCGGTATACCTTTGATCGTAAGTTAGATGGCATGGTCTATGGACGAATTTTGCGCTCACCCCACCCCCATGCCAAAGTACTTTCCATCGACTCCACGGTGGCCAAGAAAATGCCCGGTGTCAAAGCAATTATCGAATTCCATGAGGTCTTTCGCACCCGGGCTGTGCGCTACGTCGGCGAAGGTGTGGCCGCAGTCGCGGCGGAAACAGAGGCCCAAGCCGAAGCCGCCATACGCGCCCTCAAGGTCGACTATGAAGTCCTTCCTTTTGCTGTAACCAAAGAAGATGCCATGGCCGAAGGCGCCCCAGCGGTCGCTTCTCCCAATAGCAGCAATGTGATCGCCCCCAGAGCTTGGGGACGTAGCGAAAAAGAGCAACAAGCCCACCTCGAAGATCAAAAAGCAGAAACCGACGAAGCCTTCGCCGAAGTGAAACACGTCGTTTCGGGCAACTTCTCCACCCAGGTTCAAGTCCACAACGCCTTAGAAACGCATGGTGTCGTTTGCCATTGGCAGGGAGAAAACCTCAAGATCTATGCTTCCACCCAAGGAACATTCTCTTGCCGCGGCCAGGCCACCAGCTCGAGAGGGCCGATCAAAGCCCGCAATGCTCGGGTTTTGTCGGAATACGTTGGTGGGGGTTTTGGAGCTAAGTTCGGCCTGCGCCGCGAAGGTGTCGCCGCTGCGATTTTAGCGAAGAAAGCCAAACGCCCGGTTCATCTGATGCTCAATCGACGAGAAGAGCAAACAGACGCTGGCAATCGCCCAGATTCTTATCAAGAGCTGAAACTTGGGCTCGACTCCAAAGGCCGTATCCAGGTCATGCGGGCCCATAGCTGGGGAACAGCCGGCCCGGGACGCAGTGGTGCCGGTGCCAGAAATAGCATCATCTACAATATCCCCAAGATCGACAAAGTTGAGTACAACGTCAGGACCAACTGTGGGGAAGCTCGAGCCATGCGTGCTCCGGGTTTTCCTCAAGGAGCCTTTGCCTTGGAAAGCCTCTTAGACATGGCCGCAGACGAGGTTGGTATCGATCCGGTGGAGTTGCGCAAGCGAAATGATTCTCATCCGATCCGCTTAGCTGAATATGACATGGGTGCCAAAATGATCGGCTGGCGCAAGAACCGCAATCGTAACCCCGGTGGCGGAAAAGGGGCAATCAAGCGGGGCTTGGGCTGCGCATCCAATGAGTGGTTCGCTGCTGGAGGCCGGGGGGCAGCCTGCCTCATTCGTGTGAACAAGAACGGCCATGTTGAGGTCAGAAGCGGTGGCCAAGATATCGGCACTGGACTGCGCACGATCATGGCCCAAGTGGCGGCTGAAGAGTTAGGACTTGGTATCAGCGACATCGAAACCTTCATCGGCGACACCAACGATCCACGATGCCCGGGCTCTGGAGGTTCGACAACAACACCTTCGTTGATGCCAGCCGTTCGAATCGCTGCTCACAGAATGGCCCAAGAACTTCTCACTTTGGTAGCCGAAAAACTGAAGTGGGACATAGAAAAGCTGACCTTCAAGAAAGGTGCCGTCGTTCGAAAAGACGACAAGAAACTTAAAAAGACAGTGACTTTCAAACAGGTCTGTGCCCTCATCGAAGGAGAAGTACTGGAGATCAACGAGAAACGCCTCGCTAACTATGGCGGTTTCTCCAGCACCAATAGCGGCGTTCAGTTCGCCGACGTCGAAGTGGACACCCAAACGGGCGTGGTCCGCGTCAAGCGCATGGTTGCCGTCCAAGATTCTGGTGTCATCTTGAATACGAAAACGGCAGAGAGCCAAGTACGGGGGGCGATCATTCAAGGAGTTAGCTACGCTCTCTTCGAAAATCGCGTCATGGATCGACAAAAGGGCCACATGCTCAACGCCGACCTAGAGAATTACAAAATCGCCGGGGCCTTGGAGTGCCCTGAAATTGAAGTGAAACTTCTCAACGTATTCAACGGTAAGAACAACACCAGCTCTATGGGTATCGGCGAACCGCCCATCATTGCCACAGCAGGAGCCATCGCCAATGCCGTGGCCAATGCCATTGGTGTCCGGGTCATGTCTATTCCGATCACACCGAAAAAGGTCTTGGAGGCCCTGAAGAACAAGGGGAAAAGAAAATGAAATCATTCAAGATGGCCATGCCCAAGACACTGGAAGGTGCTGTCAAAGTCTTGGGTTTCGACTTCGAGAAACGGCAGTTGATGGCGGGAGGGACTGACCTTCTGGGCTGTGTGAAGGAACACATTGCTGAACCGGAAGTTGTCGTCAATCTCAAAGGAATCCCTCACCTCACGGACGTGGTCAAGACCGAAACTGGTGTCGAGATCGGCGCTCTCGTGAAGCTCGACGATTTGGCCAACAACAAGGAAATCCAGCAAAGATGGCCAGCTTTGGCCCAAGCCATCGCACAAACCGCGACCCCACAGATTCGCAATGTCGGGACGGTGGGAGGCAACCTCTGCCAACGCCCCCGTTGTTGGTACTACCGCGACGAGAATTACCACTGTTCCAAAAAAGGGGGCAGTACTTGCTACGCCTTGGAAGGCGAAAATGAATACCACGCGATTTTCGAAACGGGCCTTTGCCAAATCGTGCATCCATCTAACATGGCCGGTCCTCTCATTGCCTATGACGCCCTGGCAGAGATTCAAAGCCCACAAGGCACACGTCAAGTTCGATTGGAGAAATTCTTCATATCTCCCGACATGAATATCGAACGGGAAAACATTCTTAAGCCCAATGAGATCTTGAGCAAGATCCTCATCCCCAACTCCTCTGCCAACAAGAATTCTTGCTACTACGAAACACGAGAAAAACAGTCTTTTGACTGGGCTCTCTGTGGCACCTCCGTCAGCCTCAAACTCAATGGCAAGATGATTCAAGAAGCCCGAGTTGTTCTCAACGCCATTGCCCCCCGCCCCATCCGACGCCTTGATTTGGAGGCGGCCCTCACGGGAAAGAAGGTTTCCAAAAGACTGTTCAAGAAGGTGGCAGATATGGCTGTCCAAGGGGCCACACCTTTGTCCAAGAATTCCTACAAGATAGAACTTCTGAAGGTCGTGATAGAACGCTGCCTTTCGGAAGCAACGGAGGCATAAAATGACGAAGAAATCACAATCCCAATTTTTGCCCCCAGACATCTGCCCAATTCTGCAGACCAAGTCCATGGCACTCAATACCCACTATGAAGCCACGGAGTTCGAGGCTCGGGCTCAATCGAACGTGGCCATATTCTATTGCATGCAAACCATGACAGCCTTTGGCCCGGATGACGAAGATGTGGGCCCGGCAGAATGCCGTAAACATCGAGGATGCTGGTGTGGCGACCCTGAGATTTAGGGGAGCCCCTGCTGCCATCATCGATCATTTGCTGTTTGAGAAGCAAAAAAGTGTATATTGGATCGTTACATCAGTACATGACTGTCGCTTTCATATGACCAAGAGATTCATTGCCTAACGCCCATATGTGCAATGTATTTCTTGGCAACGACTTAACACCGATGTGACGAACTAAATGTCGGCCGATGCGCCGAGTAGGATCTGCCATGCACAAGTATTCTCTCTATACACTATTGCTTTTCTTGACGGCATTGCCATCTGTTGCCCCAGCGCAAAATGAAAACCCCGGCCAAATGGTTCAACAGGACCACCAGTTGGCATTCTGGAACATGCGGACCTACGGAAAGTCTGGCTACTACGAACTGTTTTCACCTTCAGAAGAAAACGCCAATGTCGGAGTCTGGCAGGTTAATGGCCCCAACAGTCCAGCGCAACAGATCGTGACCGTAGACGGGCTACTGGGCTTCGCAATCCCAGCCAATCGCCCATACGCAGTTGGTATTGCCATCGCTCAGCCTCTTTATGACAACAGCCCTGGCGAAATCTGGGAAGACTTTGGCAAGAAATTCGACAACCCCCAAGCCCTTCCCTTGTCCGCCAATCCACCGGGATGGAGCAGTATCAACGCTAACCAGTTCACCCACATGCCAGATCAGGACATTTGGCAAATGGTGAGAGGCGATCCATTTACTCTGAGCAATTGGTCAGGTACCTTCCCTGGCCTTTCCCCAGTGAATGGGGAATCCCCATGGGGATTTGCCACCCCTCTAGGTCCGGGTCGTTTCTTTGACCAGGCTCGGCCCTTTCTTCCAAGTCTTCCCCCCAACGTGGGCCCAGGAGGCGGCAATCTCGTTGGCATGAACCTGGTGGTGCAAATCGGTGTTTTGGATGCCAATTCCTCGACTCCGGGGGCAGCACGATTTTCATTGACCAATGCTATTGGGATCCAAGCCATGGCTGGTCCGCCCATCAAACTCAATGGCAGCTCTGGCGGCAACTGGGGCCCACCTCTTTCCCGCATCGACTTTCGAGTCACAAACCCGAACAACGACATGAAAGTGGCTGTGCCTCTCAGCACCGGCGGCACTGCCATCCTGCCCGTCAAGATAGAAAACGGCAGCCAAGTGTCTTTTCGCCTGCCCCCCAGAGCGGCGAGTGGCCAAGTCTATTTCACCACCTCTTACGGCCCCGTTGGCCATGTCCGCCAACCGATGACAGTTGTAACTCATGGTCCAGTCCAGGACTTAACCGTCGGCGGAATTCCTAGTTGGACTGTCGAAACAAGCTCCGACGGTACGATTATCTTGGGAACCTCCGTCCTTGGCAACATTGGGGCCACCTCAAGCAATACGTTGACGGTTCCCGTCCCTCCTGCCATCACAAACTATGATTTAGAGGTCAGGGTCTATCCCCTCAATCGAGCCAACTTCTATGCGGGGATAGGAACAACTGTGCCCGTCAGTTTAGGAATAGGCCCTGTGGGAACGTTGCCGAGCAGCGTCCCCTTTGCTCCCACCATTAACCTTCTTGGCGACAATACTGTTGTCTTGGAGCAGTGCTTTGACAACGTCACGGGCCCGGTCGATCTCACTTTGACCACAACTGCTCCCCAAGGATTTGATTTCCTTGCGGTCGTGCGAGCCATCAAACGACCTTAAACAGGTATCCACAAGCGAGACCGCAAGAGCTCATCGCCCATAGGACCATATCACAGAGAGTATTTTGCATTTACCCACCGAATGAAGTCATCAAAGGGTAGATGAATAATGCGCCCATGCCCCGCAAGTGTTAAGAACTATGCCTGTCATGGTCGAAAAGACTCAAGAGATTTGGGACAAAGTAATTGCGTCAACAGCTTAGTCGGAGAAGTCGGATGAACCTCATTTCCCGCACCCTCATTCTGATGGGTGTTTTGGCACAGTTTGCTGCATCCCAAACCCAATCTCCCCGAGGGCCGCTCTATGACGTCGAGAAGTCTCGGGAAGCCTTCGCCCAAAGCGTGCCAAAATCTTCGACTTTTGACATTGTCCTCATCACCATCGATGCTACTCAGATCGATCGTTTCCAACTTTTCGGCGGCAAGAATCCAGTCCCGATGCCCAACTTGGATAAGTTGGGAAAACGAAGTGTGGTTTTCGCTCAGGCTTATAGCCCGAGTCCCCACCGTCAAACCGCCTTAGTAGCCATACACCACTCCCTCTATCCCACAACCATCTTGGGCATGGCGAGCACGGGAAACACGGAATCACTGGCAAGTGCTCTGGCCGATGCGGGCTATGGTGCCACCGCAATTTTCCGCAAGACTATTCTGGATCCCAATGGCGAGCCCATCGGTTTCATCAACAATCGATTCGATTTCGACCGCCGCCGCTGCGCCAGTCGAATCCGCCTTCAAGATATTCAAGCGACTTTCGCCCAAAACGCAGAACGGCGCCGTAGTGGCGAACGCCTCTTCATGTGGTTGCATATCAATTGCCCGACACCACCATCGCGGTTCCACCCAGGTTTTCGTTTGGGCTCAAGTCCAGATGATCATTATCAGGCTGCCTTGCAGTACGCTGACACTGTCGTAGGCGGGGTCTTAGACGACATCCAAAAACGAGGCGGGGAGAATCGGACCATTGTCACTCTCGTTGGTGTCAACGGGATTCATGACATCAACAACACGGCCCCTGGATATCGCCAAGATCAACTCAGCGAGAGAACACTCCACGTACCCCTCATGATTCACGTTCCCGGCATTTCGCCGACGCGGGTGGAGAGCTTGGTAGAAACCGTCGATGTTGCCCCCACACTTCTGGACTTTGCCGGGACGAAAACCCCTTGGAGTTTCCAAGGGCGTTCCCTCCTACCCCACATAGCGCCGGGAACGGCAACAGAAGAAGATCGGGCGGTCTTCGCCACCCATTTGCGCTGGGCCAAAGACACCAAGAGAAACACAATTCAAAGGGTCAAGAAAGGAGACTGGACTCTTCACTACGGTCCGACCCTGCGGCCATCAGTCTTGAGACGAGGCAATGACCCGAGCAATCGAATCGCTGAATTTCCGGACAAAGCCAGGGAGCTAGGCATTTTGCTTGAGAACTTTCAAATCATGAACGAGTGCAGCATTTGGCTGTGGAGCAAGGGTGAGCAAAGGGCCATTGACCTCGCAGGAGCAGACGGTGACATCGCTCGGGCACGGTTCTTTAGCAGACGTGGTGATGCTCGAGGGCCGAAAATTGCCTGGGAAATCGTCAAACGCGGGACCGCCAATCTCAGTGAGGCCCTGACCCTGCTGGTCAACCAGGCGACTCAAGATGACGAAGACCATCTCTTGCCCCTGTTGGCCCATCCTGATCTCAACGTCCGCGCACTGGCAGGAGCTCTCTTGCTCGGTGGTTCCAAGAGTGAATCGGCCATGGACTACGTCTCAGCCGGCTTGCGAGAAGAACTCTCTGTTTCCACTCACAGGGCTCTCCTCAACGCGCTCATTGCCAAACAGCCGAAAGGCGCGGAAGAAACCTTATTGGCCTTTCTCCCAGAGGGCGAGAATAAGGACGAACTTGCGGCCATCAAAGATCTGGCTTTAGCGAAATTAGGAAACGAGGAAGCCATCTCGCGCCTCCCCATGCGTCTCCTGGCCCAAAACACGAATTACAACCGCCTGCCATTCTTTCACTTGCTCAAGAAACTCCAGCCAGAACGGTTCACCGGCATATGCGAGATCATCCTCTGTCACGGCAATGGCGACAAAAGCTTGGTACAGGCAGCCATCCAGCATTTGTTTGAGACAGACTCTCGCAAATCCGCGTTCGCTGTTGCTCGCGCTATTACTCCCAATACACCCGTGTCAGTGAGAACCCAAGCCATCAACCTGCTCAACTATTGGCAATCCCATGAGGGCATCTCCAGTTGTTTGGACTTAGGGCAAGGCTCCGACTTCGACACTGATTTGGCAGCTCGCGTTCTATTTCGCACGCCATCTGTCCTTGGCAGTCCTATCATTCCTTCTATGCGCTTTGATCATTTTGCATCAGATCGTTCCGATGGCGATCTTAAAGCCATTGCCAAAGAAGCGGACCTCACCAAAGCCCCACTGAAGTTTTCACTTCAGGTTCCCCAAAGTAGCTATCCCAAGTATGCCGTCCTCTTCCGCGCGACAGATTTGGAGGGGAAGCCCTTCGATGTCGATTCACTTCAGCTTTCTCTCAGCGTCAACGAAAAAGGTGGATGGCTGACAAAAGGAAGAATGACCAGCGACAAAGGTCTTATCTGCTTCGTCGGCTCTCTCCCCCAAGATCGACTAGAGCCAGGAACAAACACCTTCTCACTTCGCCTCAAGAATACCCTCAGAAAGAAAACAAAGGCCTATGCCTTGGGATTCGTCCTATTCCCCCGCAACCGCCAAATCGATCAACCTGTCGTTGGCTTAGACACCAACCCCATTGGAGAATCAACGCCCGTGCGGGCCGCGGCAGGATATCTCAAGGGCGATGCCCGAAGTCATCTATTGTGGATTCGGCGGGACGGCTTAGGAAAGCCCAGTGGTGAAGTCCGAGTTATGGCGAATGGAAGGACCTTCCTACGATTTGCTCTCGCCGCCCTGAAGACGCCTCGCACCATCGAAATTAAGCTGCCAGAAAACACAGCCCGAGACAGCAAAATTGAATTGATCTGCGTGGACGTTCCAAAAAACATGGCCGTAACCGCTCTTCTTTTGGAACAACAATAGGGCTAGCAAGTCTATCACTCCCAAAGAGAGAGATGTCCCTCTTTTCGCGCTTCGGTATAGGGGCTCTTACTCAATTCTGTCTTCAACCAGCCAGGTTTGGGCTGTTTCTTGGCAACCAATTCCAAGATCGCCTTCAGATCTTTCCAGCGCTTTTCCTTGGCTGCTAGGCGAGGTGCCAAAGTCAGAGTCCAATCGTCAACATTTCGCTGCGACAAAGCGGAGGAATAAACAAGATGAGCTCGCTTGGTAAGTCCAAGTTCTTCCAGCGCCATGCCGTGAAGTGCAAACATCATTGGCGCCCATGGTTTCTGTGAAATATCCTTGCGCTTGCTGAGCTCTGAATACAGGGCCACAGCCTGGCGCGGTTCATGACTCCAAAACTGAAGCGTCGCCAAGAGGAATCGCGCCATCACCGCATCTCGAAACAAGCCAGTGAGACGATCAAAACCCTCTATCTGTATCATCGCAAGATCGTCCGCCGCCCGGTGAGCCGCCCGATCGATCTCGACAAAAGTGAGATCCCATAGTTCTTCTTCTAATTCCGTAATATCGATGGGCTTGTAGCGAAACAAGGATGTGCGTTTTGTGTTGTGGATGTAGAGAAAACTTAACCATGCCCGCCACATACGAGAATCTGTTCCGACGTTTTCTCGACTATAAAGCTCGTTGCAGATTTCCTTTTGCTCATCGAGTTCGCCAATGCGGATTCGCAATTCAGATAGCAGGAATCGAATAACCTGACTTTCAGGATTCTCTTCCGCCATTTCGCGCAGCTCTCCCTCAACGGCAGGAAGGCCAAATGTACTGTCGAGAGCGCTATTCCGGACTCGTTCCACCAATAGAAAAGCCGCAAGCTCTTTCGCTTCCAAATAGCGACCTGGCATCACGGCCAAAGTGGCGAAAGTATCCTCCGCGATTTCGAATTGTCCTAGGGCCATTTGCGCTCGTCCCTTTTCTGTGATCGCAGAGACGAGGCTTTCTTGCCACCGCTGACGTCGCCTTCCACTCTCAGGAAGGTTCTGTTTCAGCTCATTCAGGTGCCCTATGGCTCGATCATAGGCCAAGATGGCTTCTTCATGCCGCCCAAGTCCAGAAAGACAATAGGCAAGCGCTTTCTCTAGGACCCACGGTTTCAGGAAGTCTCCTGTCTTTCTAAAATCTGCCAGCGCAGACTCAAAATCCCCCAACCGACTACTCAAGAGGCCTCGTTGATAAATGGTTGCCCGGAATAACCGCCCTTGGTCTCCTGCATCTTTCTCTGAGGACAGCGAGAGATTCCCAACAAGCCCACTGTAGACCTCGCGGGCAGCATCAAACCGCCGATTCTGCCGCAACAAATTCCCCCGAATGAACCGCCCCCAATAGTTAGATGGCCTTTGGCTGACCCAAATATTTATTTCTCTAAGACCAGCCTCTCTCCCACCGGGAAAAAGAGCCAAAACGAAACCAGCAAAGTAGTGGTCTTCGAGGGTGGTGCTTTCATCATCGCCTATAAGTTCTTCAATTCGGGCCTTCGCCATGGCTCTCTCGCCTTCACGTGCGAGGTAAGCTCGTAGAAGCCGCGTTCTTCGATTAGAACCCGCAGATTCCTGATCCCAAGAATTCAAGAGATTCACGGCTTCCTTCACCCGTCCCAGGCGCTTCAAAACGACGATCTGAATAAAGCGAAAATGGTCAGTCAGCACGTCGGGACGCCCAAGAGCTTCAGCCCGTTCTAAGAGGTCTGTCATGCCTCCATCAGGATCAATAGCTTGGCCACCGCCAATACTATTGCGCATGTAAAGTAAGGTCATCAGACGATCATGCAGATCATGCTTCTTGACACGACTCAACGACTCCTCCAAGCCTTCGATGGAAGCGCCTTCCTCCGACAACTGACCCAGAAGATGAGCTGCATAGCTGAATTTTTCTCTTTCAGCCGATTGCATGGCAGCCTCATAGACATCCATTTGGGCCGCCAAGCGGTCTGAGCGGCTCTTCAAGATCAGAGATCCGCCAGCAAGAACGAAAACGAGGACAAACAACAGCAAAGCCACCAACTTCTTGTGGCGAGCGGCGGTGCGGAGCCCCCGGCGAACAGGCCCTAAATGCCGGGCACGAACAGGCAACTGTTCTAAGAATCGGCGCAGATCGGCAGATAGATCAGCGGCGGTCTGATAGCGTCTCTCCGGTTCTTTTTCTAAGCAGCGAAAGACAATCGCCTCTAAATCTTTGGGCACGCCATAGGCCCGCAAGGCTGGAGGATCGCGGGTGAGAATCTGACGGGCTACAGCCTGAGTACTACGACCAGCAAATGGTACGGCACCGGCAAGTAGATGATAAAGGGTAGCACCGAAGGAGTAGACATCACCCCGGCGATCAAGAGATTCATTTTCCCCTCGTACCTGCTCCGGGGACATATAGGGCACTGTGCCCAACATGTCTCCAGGCTGAGTGAGTTGTATTTGTTCTTCATGGGACGCCAAGCCAAAGTCGACGATGAAAGGAGTCCCCTTCTCGACCAGAATATTGCTGGGTTTCACATCACGGTGCAGAATACCGGTCTCGTGAGCGTGGTGCAGGGCGTCAGCGATGTCACTCATCCAAGCGACGACTTCATCGTAAAGTCTGAATGTGGCCGAGCTGTCCCGGCCACGACTCTGGCTGATGGTCGATTCAATGTCCTTGCCAGCGATGTAGCGCATGACCAAGAATTCGACGCCGTTCTCCTCACCCCGCCCATACACAGGAACGATATTCGGATGATCAAGAGAAGCCGTGATTTCTGCTTCACGATGAAATCGTTTGATCGTCTTGCTGCCTACCCTCGATAAGAGTTTCAATGCGACCAGACGCCCAAGAGCCGTGTCCTCCGCCAGAAAAACCACACCCATGCCACCAGAACCAATTTCTTGGATCAATCTGTAGCCGCCTATCCTGCGGCCAGATTCAACGTCCATGAGTTGCTGGGGTAAACCTTCGGCGGCCAAGAGCTCAAGGCCTTCTTCTGCCAATTCGTTCAAAGCAACCAAGCGCAGAAGTTTTTCGGGGTCGTCGACACTCTCCTGCATCAGCAATGCTTTCAAGGCATCGTCATCTTCCCCAGCCAAGAAAAACGCTTCCATGTGCCTGTCGAGATCAGAAACGGGCAGGTCATCATCCTCAGGGTTGTCTGCGTCCTTATGCATTTTCCTCGAGGCCATCATTCAGTTCTTGAAGCAGTCGAACTCGAGCCCGCGCCAAGAGCATGCGCGTAGCTTGTTCGCTGCGGGACATGATTTTCGCCGCCTCTTCGTGGGTCTTTTTGTCAAAACGCATAAGAGTAATAATCTGACGATAATCTTCTGGCAACCGTCGCAAGGCTTTTAGAACCAACTCCATTTGCTCTGAATTACCGGCGCATCGGCTGGGAGTCGGAGCATCAGCGGGAGCTTGACTCACGGCAAGAATATCATCCGGTGCCTTGCCATTTTGACCTCGCCTTTTCTTGGCACCAAAATAGCGATGACGGTCGCGAATGGTGTTGTCAGTGATTCTGGCCAACCAATGAAGGAATCCCTTCTCATCGCGATACTCCATGTCAGGAAGGCTCTTCATCGCTTCCATGCACACACTCTGGACAACATCGGAAGACTCCAAATTGTTGCGGAGCTGGCCACCGAGCTTCTTGCGGACCAGATTGGAGATTCGCCCGCGGTAGAGGTCGAAAACCGCATCCAAAGCATCTCTATCACCTTGCTTCGCTCGTCTGATTAGTTCACTGAGTTCGTCCATAATTCTGCTCATTTACTACACTGAACAAATCATAACTGCTTGCTCTTGTTTGCAGGACAACTCTTTCTTTTGCGGCCCTTTTCTGGGGCTACATGAATGAAATCTCAAGAATATGCAGCGGCTTATGGCTGAAATGGTCAAAGTCGCAGTCAAGAGCAGCGCAACGGACCTGGACCTAAGACGGGCCACCATGGCACTGAGAAAGAAGCCAGGCATCTGCCAAAGCGAAGGCCACCATAGCCTCCAAAACTGGAATCACTCGGGGCACGATGCAAGGATCGTGCCTGCCATGCTTGGCGGTCTTGGCGATTGAACTTGTGGGTTTAATAGCGGCCTGCAAGACAATGTCCTCGCCAGTCGAAATGCCTCCAAGAATGCCACCAAAATTCTCCCGGTTGGAAACGTAGTCTTGGCCTCTTTGTTCAACAGACGAGAATCCGACTCCATAAGAAAAGCCCGTGACCGCACCAACGCTCATGACGGCATCTGCCAAGGTCGCTTTGAGTTTGCGAAAAGTAGGGTCGCCAATCCCAAGAGGCGGTGAACTCACCCGGATTTCAACCAGACCACCAACGGAATCGGAAACATCTCGCACCTCTTCAATGTAGGCAATCATCTTGGACGCGGCTTCAGCATCAGCACAGCGAACTGGGTTTGCCTCGATTTCCTTGGGATCAAAAGATGAAACCCGATGAGGACCAATCT
The DNA here is from genome assembly GCA_015485455.1 of Planctomycetota bacterium. Taxonomy (GTDB): domain Bacteria; phylum Planctomycetota; family DRQF01; genus S139-23. Next base: position 15,437 of record WFTN01000510.1, read on the forward strand.
GAAGAGCATGCCCCACGATAATCACATCGGGAGGCAAAATTTTCCGTGCCAAGACCCCGGCGATGACCCGCGCCAAAGTCTCCCTTCCGGAAGAGCGACCGCCACCCCGGTGGTCCCGATGCCCATACTTTTGGGCATAGGTTTCATCGGCATGTCCAGGCCGCGGGTTGTCGCGCACATGATCGTAGTCACCAGAACGCTGGTTGGTGTTGCGAACGATCACAGCTATGGGTGCACCCGTGGTCTTGCCATCAAAGACGCCAGAGAGAATTTCGGGGTCATCGCTCTCAACTCGACTCGTCGTCATCGCGCTTTGACCCGGGCGCCTGCGAATCAATTCAGCCATGAGGTCTTTGGTGTCAACACAAATTCCAGAAGGACAACCATCAATGACTACCCCCAAAGCTGCACCATGAGATTCGCCGAACGTTGTCATCGTCAAGATGTTACCGAAGCTATTGCTGGCCATGGTCGCTTAGCAGTCCATTCAAGAAGTCTCTGTCACTCTCATCAACAAGCTCCCCAGAGAACTCGCGAAACTGGGCGAGTGCTTGAGCCTTCAGCATACCTTCTCCATCTACCCCATGATAGCCAAGGTCAGATGCTCGCCGCAGAAAATCTGTTTCCTTACCGTAGCGTAGATCAATGGCGAAAGACTCTCCTTCCGGCTTGGGCAAAGAAAGATCCGGTAAATCCATAGGAAGAGCCCAGACCAGTAAGTGGGTCGATGCCTTACCTAGTTGGCCAAGAGGAGCATGGTGGGCGTCAAACCTCTTAGCCAATGCTCTGCGGGCTTTTTCGTTCCGAGCATAGATTGTGATCGTCTCCACCCCCAATTCTCTTAGAGCCAAAACGACACTCGAAAGAACTCCTCCGGATCCGACCACAGCGGCAGATTTCGCTCCTCGAAACTGAGGATAGCCTTCGACAATCCCTTGTGGATCTTTTTGCCAGCCATGCCAACCGTCTTCGCGCTTGGCGCAGGTATTCACTGCACCCGTCTCCCGTGCGCTTAGTTCCAGATGAGGGATCAAAGGACAAAGAGCCACTTTATGAGGTGCGGTCACCGAAAAACCAGCAAAACCAAAGGCGTCAAGGGCCTCAAAATCGGCCAAGAGATCATCCGTGGGCCAAGAGCCATAAAAACCGTTTATCCCATGCCTCTCCATCAGTCCATTGTGAATCAACGGACTCGCACTTTGAAGCTTCTCGCCCCCCAAGATGGCAAACAGTTGGGGCTCCGGCTTTTGGCGACGAGTGTGGCAATCATCTAAGAGCAGCTGACCCGGTGCGGAGATACCCCCAACTTCCATGGCCACGTAGCTGAGAGAATTGCGCCACAGGGACATGATGCGATTCGGCCATGACTTAGGCCCCATGCCCAAAAAGGTGGTCGAAACCAGTTGTCCCATGGCTTCCTGAGCCTCCCGCAATGCCAAGAGGTCCTGGGCGTTGCGAACAAAGGTGGCCACCTTGACATGTCCACCCTGAGGCAGTTGGGCTTCCAGTGCTCTTGCCATCTCAACAAGAGTCTGGGTGTTTGGCGTCTTCTCATAATCATGGAAGGAGCGAATCTGATAGGGGCCCATTGGTCCAGAACATTTTTCGTCCAGCTCCAGGTCGACCCAAAAGACACCCCCCTCTAACAGGGCATGAAGGTCTCGACCTCGTGGCGCCGCCAGGATTGGCAAAGGGGAAGTAAAGGGGGCAAGGCCCGGTGTCAAGTCCCCACGGATCTCCAGGATGTCAGCCCCTCTTCTCTTGGCTTCCTCAGCAAAAGAAAGGGGATTCTCAGCGTGATTTGCCGGCAGAGTGACAACAAGCATGTCTTAGCATCCAAGGGACAAATTACTCTCCAAGTCTGACGAACGACCGAAGTTATTCAAGAGACGTATCACAATACCACCCCAGCAATCGCCCAAAAGCAGACTTCGAGAATTCGGATATGATGCTCTCATCGAAGTAAGGAGACGGGATAGACATGGATGAATCAGTTGGCCTAATGCTGGTAGCCGTGGTTGGAGCGGCTGCCCAGTGGATTTCTTGGCGGCTCCGCATTCCAGCAATCCTGCTCTTGCTTCTTGGTGGAGTCTTGGCCGGGCCGGTATTGGGTTTCATTGATCCTGATGCACTCTTGGGAAGCCTCCTGCTTCCGGTTGTCTCTTTGTCTGTGGCCTTGATCCTCTTCGAAGGGGGATTGAGCTTGGAACTAAGAGAGACCCGCGAACTCAGAGGCAGCATCGTTTCCTTAGTGAGCTTGGGTGCTTTGGTGAGCTGGATTGTCGCCGCTATGGGGTCCCATTTCATTCTCACTATGGATTGGGGATTGGCATTCCTTTTGGGGGCGATCTTGACGGTCACGGGCCCCACGGTCATTGGTCCGATTCTCCGGCAAGTTCGGCCAACGGGTTCCTCCGGCACCCTGCTAAAATGGGAAGGGATCGTCATCGATCCTGTGGGGGCTATGTTAGCCCTCTTGGTTTTCAAGATTCTGGTGGCCCAGACCAAGGGCGAAGCATTCAGCACCATCATGGTCGCCTTAGTCCTCACTCTTTTTGTCGGTGGTCTAGGCGGCTTTCTCTTGGCGCGCCTGATTCACCATGCCCTTCGGCGCCATTGGATTCCTGAATTCCTACAGAATCCCTTCATGCTGGCCGCCGTTATCGGAGCTTTCGTCACCTCAAACATGATCCAAGAAGAGTCCGGGCTGTTAACAGTGACAGTGATGGGAGCAGTTTTGGCCAACCAAAAAACCGTCGTCCTACATCACATCATCGAATTTAAGGAGAATTTGCGGGTCCTGCTGATCTCCAGCATTTTTATCCTATTGGCGGCGCGGGTCGATTTAGAAGCCCTAATCGACCTGGGCTGGCGGGCCGGCGCCTTCTTGGCCCTCCTTGTCTTCATCGGACGCCCTCTTTCGATCTGGGTCTCAACTTGCCGTTCCCGCAGCATTTCATGGCGAGACCGGGGGTTCCTCATGTGGATGGCACCCAGGGGCGTGGTAGCAGCGGCGGTCTCCAGCGTTTTCGCTCTCGAATTGCATCATGCCGGGGTTCATGGTGCTGATCTCTTAGTTACCGTGAGCTTTGCCGTCATCGTCGGCACCGTCACTCTTTATGGACTCACAGCCAAATTCGTGGCCAAGCAATTGGGCATAGCGGGTGGTGATGAAAACGGGCTGCTTTTGGTTGGTGCCCAAGAGTGGGTCAGACAATTGG
>WFTN01000511.1 GCA_015485455.1 Planctomycetota bacterium
CACTATCATTGATGTCGAAGCCCAGACGGCAGTCATGAGCCCGATTACCACGGAACAGAGATTTCCCATTGGCATCAGTCATGAAAGGGAGCTCAATCGGCACTGTCCTATTCGCTAAATCGGGTTCTGCCAACGATGGGCCCAAGACAAGGCGTGGTGGAATGATCCAGAATCCACTGCCAACCGTCCCAGCGGCAACATTGTCGACAAAAACATTGTGGGGATTCGTGATCCAATAAGCTGCCGGCGAACGGTCGCGAAAGTCGATCATGGAGTTATCACTCGGAATGAGACCGAGGTTCACCCCAGTCGGGTTCTCCGCTGCAGTGAGGGGCCTTAATGTCGACATGATCAAGTTGCGTTGGATGACATTGTACATCTCTGATCCGTCTTCTAAGAACAGAGCATGCCCCTGATTTCGATAACCGACATTGTCTTCCACGACCACGGAGTCAGTGGCATGGATAGTAATCATACGATTGTAGGTTTCATGAATACTACAGTTCTTCACGAACTGACCCGCCCCATGGCCTTTTTGCATATGAAAGTGAATGGGATAGCGGCGAATCTCTGCTTCTTGCCCCATGCGCTCCAGTTCAACGTTTGAGAAACGTCCAACGCTCCCAGTAGTCGTACAAGATGAACAATGCATGAGCATGATGTGACCACCAAATCTCTTTGGACTGTAGGACGCTGATGCCACATCACCCTGAACCTTCACATTCCTGGTCAAGTTGGCGACCTCAGCACTTTGATCCAGTTCTGTTGGCACCCCTGAAGGTTCATTAGTGAACCCGAGCAATGGAGTGATTGCCCCTGCCCCACCCAAATGAGAATATTGGAATTTGAGGGCAAAACCGGCAGGGGGTGTTTGTTCAATATCGACGTCGAATCCGCCCATAGGATTCTGAGCAATGGACTTGATCTTTACTTTTTCATTGTAGTCAGTCCAAACTGGATCATTGTTGGCGGCAGACAGTCGGTTAAACGTCGAACCAGTGATGACCAGTGAATCGCCAACTTCCCATCCACTCGCATCTTTAACAGTCAAGGACGTAGCCCCTGCGTCCACTTTTTCCTTGAGAATCGTCCAGCTCTTACGGGGCGCACCATGTAAATCTATGGTTCCACCGTCCATGGCCATGAGAAACTTCGTGCCGCTGGCATAGGGGCTCGTATCCGAGGGCCCCCCACGGAGAGTGAGTAAGAAATCCTTTTGAAATGGAACAAGTTCTCTTCCCACCTCAAAATGAGCAGCGAGGCCAAGCACAGCGATCCATTTGGTCACGATTGTACTATTTCGAGGAGCAGCGAGAAGCTCACCTTCAAGTTTGATGGAAGCGGCCTTGCAATCGCCAGAGAACGCAATTGACCGTTCCGCAGGAATGTAAACGACGTCTGTTGGCCCGGGAACCCCGTTGGGAATCCAGCTTTGAGGATTCCGCCAATCTCGAACCCTCTCGAGGCGAACTTCGTCAATGAGAGCAGTACCAGAACTTGGTTGACCTGTGGCAGGATCCACGGTCTTTTTGATTTCAATCACAATGGCAGAGGTACCAGCCGGAACATCAATCAGACGAGTTGTGTAAGGTTGGAAATCCGTGTGTCGGGGAGCCTCCAGCCCAACGACCGCTCCGTTCAAAAGAACCTCGACGAAAGGCAGATTCTCCACCATCCCGACGTCGACGCGATTGGCCATCTTATAGACCAAACGCCAAGAACCGGCAGCAGGTGAAAACGTCACCGTACTCTTGAGGAAACCTGCTCCGCCTTCCATGAAGGCAACGTGATCCTCGTCAATTCCACTCAAATCCGCCTGATTTACGAAAACTGAATTCCGGTTTGCGACACCACATAACGCTCCAAACTCCCATGATTGCCACGTTTGTCCATCTAAGTAAACGTGCCAGGGAGCCGTCAGGTAGACGCCTCGCTGTAACTCGAAACTGCCGCCAGCGACGATGGGCTTCGAGTTTGAAACTTCCGCTACTTTGGAGATTGTCCAGGGATTGGGAGAAGCAGGAGTTGATGTCTGCGCTGCAACTTCTCTGCCGATCACTCCAATCGCGATTAAGACTATGAATCGCAGGAGATGCCTGCCAAGTAGGAACGATTCTTTTCGTCGAATTCCGGTCATTTTCATTTTCATTTTCATTGAGTAGCTTTCATCAGTTTCTGTCAATTTCCGAGGATCATTCTGGTGATTGAGGGCGAGGCCCCACTGACGAGCGGATTCCATCAAGAATTGTCACGACCAATATGAGAGATTTTTCGATTACTCTCCCTGCGCCGTCCAAACAAAGAAAGCGCGGCCGATTAGGGCCGCGCTTTCAAAATTCGAATATGGACGAGCTAGCTAAGGACTCAACCGAGGAATTCGGACTTCACGCGATATCCATAGAGTAGGGTTTGGGCGATGAGCAGAAGGAGCACCAAAGAATTGAGGGTAATGCTCCACTGATGAGCGCCTTCGTAGGCATCTCGATTCTTGCTGTGCTCTGGGCTCCCAGCAGAACTGGCTGCTGTCAAACGCAGTCGGCGGACCCGCGGCATCACCACTTGGCCAGCATAGACAGACACCATGAATGCGATGAGGGCAAATGACCAAGAAGACCAAGCATTGATGGACGTGCTATCCAAATAGATTGGATAAGACCCCGCCACCAGCATGGCGCCACCACAGGAATAACCCAAGTTGTAATATCTTGGGAAAATCACTGATATGAGGTCCGCAGCGGTATTGCGCGGCAAACGCTCAAAGATGACTGGGGCAGTGAAAAATGAAAAGAACACCACACCCCCGAGCCAAACGCCCATGGCCATCAAGAAAATCGAACTGGTAAGTGTCTCTGCCATTGGTTTCCTGTAAACCTATCTCAATGAAGTCAAAGCACCCTGAACCATCCGCATGGCGGGCTCCACACCGAAGTTCATGATCTCCGGCCCGAAACCCAGCCACAAGGTCGCCACGACACTGGCACCTATGACCATACGAAATGCCATCGGTCTTGGGGGCATGACGCTGTGTTTCTTGTCCTCGGGAAGCGGTTTCGCATAAAGCTGTACCGGTACCCGCAGGTAATAATAGAGTCCCACGAGCGAATTGAGAATACCCAGAACCGCCAGAAGCATGAAAGATTGATCTGCTCGGCTCTGACTCGCCTCAACTGCGGCACCAAAGACGCCAAATTTGCCAATGAAACCGGCAGTTCCCGGGATGCCCGCTAAGCTCAACATAAAGACGCATAATGCCATGGAGATAAAAGGCTGTTTGACCTTCAAACCCTGGAGATCGTCGAAATTCAGGCCTTTGCCGTTTTCTTTCTCAAGGAAACTTAAAATACCGAATGCCCCGATATTCGCAATTCCGTAAGCCAAAATGTAGTAGAGAATACCTTGAATCGCTCCACTGTCACGAAAATCGAGATAACCGCTTGTTTCGTTGGGAATTCCCTGCATCACCACGAGAGCCACCAAAAGATAACCCGCATGAGCGATGGACGAGTAGGCCAGCATCCGTTTGACGCTCTCTTGGGCCAAGGCCGCCACGTTGCCAACCGCCATCGTGCCGAGAGCGATCCACCACAGAGTATCCCGAAGAGCCTCGCTCTCAGCCTGATAAACTTGACAAAAGAGACGAATCAGCACGCCAAAAGCTGCAATCTTGACGCCTGTCGCCATGAATCCCGTCACCGGAGTAGGAGCCCCCTCGTAGACATCTGGCAGCCACATATGAAAAGGCGCCGCTGCAATCTTGAAGCCAAGACCGGCGATGACGAACCCCAAACCCAAGACGAGCAAAGGCGAAGACAAGCCCCCAGCCTGAACATTACCGATCCCGCTGAGATCGAGGGACCCTGAAGTGCCGCCATAGACAAACGCCAAACCGAAGATCAAAAGCCCACTGGCAAAAGACCCGGTGAGGAAGTACTTAATAGAAGCTTCAACGCTACGGGGTGTTTCCCGAAAGAACCCAACCAAGACGTAGAAAGCGATGGACATCATCTCAAGGCCGAAGAGCAGGGTGATGAAACTCGTACTAAGCCCCATCAGCATCATGCCCGAGGCTGCGAAGAGCACCAAAGCATAAAACTCGGTTAGGTTCTTCTCCCGACGCTTCAAGTAGTCCACCGAGATCATGACCGTGCCAATGGTGCAAAAAGAGATCAAGATCGCCAAATAGAGCCCGAAATTGTCGAGCAAGATTGCGTGATGGAAGAGCTCTCGCGGTTTATCAAGAGGCCAGAGCTTCCAGCAGGAGATCAGGCTCATGCCCATCCCCGACACAGCCAACAACGGTGGCAATGGTTTGGGCCCATGCTTTCGTGAATCACAAGTCACGAGAATGGCGAGCGCTGCCAGGATCGGCCAGAGCACCGGCATGATTCCAAAGATTTCATTCCAATTCATGGGTTACTTCTCGACCGCAGCGTCGTAGCGATGAACGATCGCTTGGGCGCTGGGCTCCAATTTCTGAATGAATGGTTTCGGCATCACACCCATGAGAATGATCATCAACACCAAAGGTGCCAAGACAATAATTTCTCTGGTGTCGATATCCACTAAGTGATTGTTCGCTTCTACGGTGATCTCACCAAAGAAGATTTTTCGGACTGTGGCCAACATATACCAAGCTCCAAGAACCACGCCGGTCACAGCAAAAATCGCAGTCACTGGGCTGGCTTGGAAAGTGCCAAAGAAAATCAGGTACTCGCCGACGAAACCGTTGAGGCCCGGCATGCCAATGGAGCCCAAAGTCACAATGATGAAAAACGTCGCAAAGACGGGCATCTTCTTGGCGATCCCTCCAAATTCGGAGAACTCGCGGGTATGACGCCGTTCATAGATCATACCGATCAAAAGAAACAGGCCCCCAGTAGTCAAACCATGGGCCAACATCTGGTAAACCGCTCCACGAACACCATCACTATTAAGAGCGAAGATCCCCAAGACGACCAAACCCATGTGGCTCACTGACGAATAGGCGATGAGACGCTTAACATCTGTTTGAACGAGAGCGACCAAAGCGGCGTAGATGACGCCGAACACCGCCAGGAAGTAAATAGTCGGGGCTGCCTGCTGAACCGCCAGTGGAAAAAGTGGAATTGCGAAACGCAGGAATCCATAGCCACCCATCTTCAGCAAGACTCCAGCCAAGACCACCGAACCCGGAGTTGGAGCTTCCGTATGTGCGTCTGGCAACCAAGTGTGGAAGGGAAACATGGGGACTTTGACGGCGAAACTCAGGCCAAAGGCCAAAAAGCACATCCACTGTTCTTTGAGCGACAAAGACAGCTGCCCCAAAGCATCCAGCGAATAGGAGACTTCAACTTCTGGGTCTGCTGCACCCTGACTCTTCAGCTTGAAGAACAAGTAGAGCACCGCCAAAAGCATGGGCAAAGAGCCAAACAAAGTGTAGATGAAGAACTTCGTCGCCGCATAGATCCGAGGCTTTCCACCCCAAACACCAATGATGAAGTACATCGGTACGACCATGAGCTCCCAGAACATGTAGAACAGGAAGAGATCTCGGGCCAAGAAAGCACCCAACATAAACCCTTCCAAGAGCAAAAGGAGCACATAGAAGTCGCGATGCTTGTTGGTGATGCTCTTCACTGAACCAATGACCACAATGGGCATCATGAAGGTGACGAGTAGAGCCAATAGAAGGCTAATGCCATCGACGGCCACGGAATAGCGAATGCCCAAACTTGGGATCCAATCGCAATCTTGACCGAGCTGAAACAAGGCACCGCCAGCGTCATATTCGAAATAGAGCGGTACACTGGCAAAGAAGGTGGCCAAGGTGAAACCAAAGGCTACTTTCTTTATCAGCCGCTCTTTCGATCTATCAATTGCCAGTAAGGCGAGCGCACCCACCATTGGCAAGAAGAGAACACAAGACAGCAAACCAGTTCTCCTAAGTGAACAACGACAGGACGACCAGGAGCAAGCCCACGATCATCACGGCGATGTAAGTACGTACGGCACCCGTTGTGGTTGATGCAATGCGAGCACCAAGCCAACGGAAAGTCTTTGCCACACTATTGACTGTGTTGTCGATGACCCGACGGTCAATAACCTTAAAGAAGGTTCCTTCCGCCAGGCGTTCGAGAGGTTTTGTCACTGACTGATCATAGAACTCATCGACGCGGTACTTTTCGTTGACCAAATCGTAGAGTTCTTTGTTCTGTTCGGCATATTGAGCCGGCAATTCTGGATGGCGTACATAACAGCGGTGGGCGATAAACAAGCCCGCCACTGCCACCATCACCGATAGAACCGCCAAAGCCGCTTCCACGGCCATGCGACCATGGACCACTTCTTCCCCATGCATCACAGGGACGGCTTGATCAATGAAATGCCCAAAGACGTTATGGCCACCCAAGAAATGAGGCACACCCAGAAGGCCAATCAAAGCAGCCCCTGTAGCTAAGATGACCAAGACGCCGGTCATGCTCTTAGGCGATTCCTTGATGTGAGCTTTGGTGTGCTCATCAGCCCGGCAAGAGCCAGCGAATGTCATCAAGATCATACGTCCCATGTAGAGTGCGGTACAAAAGGCCGCAGCCATACCTAAGGCCCACAAGAACCATCCATGGCCCAAGTCACTGCTGAAAGCCTTCCACAAGATTTCATCCTTGGAGAAGAATCCACTGAGGGGGGGGATGCCCGCCATGGCTACAGCCGAGATCGTCATAGTGGCACAGGTAATCGGCATTCGTTTCCGCAAACCACCCATTTTGCGCATGTCTTGCTCGTGATGCATGGCGTTGATCACGCTGCCAGATCCAAGGAACAAGCAAGCCTTGAAGAAGGCATGAGTCACCAAATGAAAGACAGCTACGCTGACAGCTCCGAGACCAACCGCTATGAACATGTAACCAAGTTGGCTCACCGTCGAGTAGGCGAGTACTTTCTTGATGTCATTTTGGGTTAAGGCCACCGTGCCGGCAAAGAAGGCGGTCAAGGCACCAATGGTGGAGACCACGATCATGGACGTGGGCGACAAAGCGTAGAGAAAACTCATACGCCCGATCATGTAGACCCCAGCGGTGACCATCGTGGCAGCATGAATCAAAGCTGATACGGGCGTTGGGCCCGCCATGGCGTCTGGGAGCCAAACGAAAAGCGGGAGCTGGGCCGACTTGCCCGTAGCTCCTAAGAATAGAAGCAAACAAGCAGCAGTGGCAACAGAAAGCCCCAGGAACCCAGAGCCGGAGGTGAAAGCCTCTGGGTTAGATTCCACGAAAGCGCGCAAACCCGAGAAACTCAGGGTTCCTGCTGTTTGATAGATCAGAAGCATGCCCAGAATGAAACCACCGTCGCCAATACGATTGACGATGAAAGCCTTCATGCCAGCAGAAGACTTGGCTACATCTTGCCACCAAAAGCCGATGAGAAGGTAGGAACAAAGCCCCACCCCTTCCCAACCGACAAAAAGCACAAGTAAGTTGTCGGCCAAGACCAAGACAAGCATGAAAAACATGAAAAGGTTGAGATAAGAGAAATAGCGGGCGTAACCCCCATCCCCTTTCATATACCC
>WFTN01000512.1 GCA_015485455.1 Planctomycetota bacterium
CAACCGTCAGGAGACGGGGATAGGTCGGCTCGTCTTTTCGGTTTGCGCCGACATTGGGGTGGTGACTGGCAAGGCAGATGGCGATGGCGATGGCGCCGGAAGGGCAGATTATCTTTCAGTTTCAACCATTCCCAAATGACCGCTTCTACACGGAGAAGGGGAGCCCGCGTCCTCCACGACCGCGCCGCTCCTCTGGCGATATTGTGCTCTGATTAGAAGCCCCATGGACTGTTGTCCTCAGTCTTCTATAGGGAGCATTTTCACACATCGATCATAGTTTCATGAACGAGGCGGGCAAGAGGAAGTAAACAGTTCGCTCCTGGCCTATGGCAACATTCTTTGCCGTTTCTTTCCATGAAGACCATTCCCCACAGGCACAGTTTGTTTGGTCGTTGATCCATATTGGGAAATGACTTATGTTCTTGTCAGTTGCATGCAATTCGGGGAGTGACCTCATGTCAGATGATCAAGACGGTTTCATAGTCTCTTACCAGATCGCTGGGAAGCCAAAGACAGTGCGTCTGAGAAAAGAGCGTGTGGTCATTGGTCGGTCTCCCAGTAGCGACTTGGTGATTCCAGAAGAGAGAATCTCACGGCAACATGCCACCATCTTCAAAGATGGTGCAAAATGGGTGATTTTCGACATGGGCAGTGCCAACGGGACCAGTGTCAACGAGAAACCCATTGTCAAGTGTGAGTTAGAAAATGGCGACGTCATTGGACTCGGGGAGTTGCGTGCAAGTTTCGAGCTACCGAATGCTTTGTCTTCGGCAGTTCACCAAGTTCAATTTGATCGGACAAAGGAAAAGAGAAACAAGACGGCTATTCTTAACATGGCCGACTTGAGTGTCGTCTCAAGTGTCATCGAAACGAAAACAGCGAAGCCGGACGACGGTAATAAAGCCGCTGCATGGGCTGTGTCTCTATTCAATCAAGCTGCTCAAGCGATGTTATCCGGTGGCAACTTGGAGGAGGTGTTTGAGAAAGTTCTTGACCTTGTTTTTCAAAACCTTCCTATTGAACGGGGCGTTATCGCGACTTACACAGAAGAAGATGGCCTCAAGCCTCGGGTATTCAAGTCCCGTGACGGCAGCGCCGATCAAATCCGAATCAGCGAATCGATCGTCAACGAAGTGATCACGAAACAACAAGCAATCTTGGTGAGTGATGTTCTTGCGGACGAACGTTTCGGAGCAGAAGCATCCATCATGGCGATGCAGATTTCCTCCGCCATGTGTGCTCCGATGTACAATCACGGTTGCGTCACCGGTGTTATCTATTGCGACAGCACCTCGGCGAGAAAGAGCTTTACTAAAGAACAACTTCGTCTGCTTTCCACCTTATCTATTTTTGCTGCTATCGCTACAGAGCGTCGCTCTTTGGAAGATGAATTCGCTCGAGAACAACGTAAGCGAGAACGGTTGGAAAAGTATAATTCTCCTGCGGTGGTGGATCGTATTGTGCGGGACGCTTCTTTATCTCAGCCTATCGTGGATATGATTGCTGAAGAGAGAACTGTCACGATGGTCTTCTCTGACCTCATTGGCTTTACTTCCATCAGCGAACACATGGAGCCTCAAGAGGTCGCTCAACTCCTGAATGCTATCTTCGAACGCCTCACGGACGCGGTTTTCTTGTTTGAAGGAACTCTCGATAAATACATGGGGGACGGAATGATGGCTTTCTTTGGTGCTCCAGTAGTACAAGATGATCATGCAGCCCGAGCCATCCGGGCTGGTTTGTTGATGCAAAAAGGTCTGGAAGAACTAAATCGCGACATGGGTTTTCCGACTCCCGTTGGTATGCGCGTGGGGATCAATACGGGGCCCGTAGTTGTGGGTGATATTGGGTCGCCTAAACGTCGGGACTACACGGTGATTGGTGACGCCGTCAATATTGCGAGTCGCCTGGAATCATCGGTGTCGAAAGAAGGAGAGGTGATCGTTGGGGAGGCCACCTACGAAGCATGCAAGGATCTCTTCGAATTTGTTCCATTGGGTAAGAAATCCCTCAAAGGCAAGGAACTGAATGTGGAGACCTATCGGGTGGTCAAAGAAATCACTCTTCCTGGTAACGAGACAGACACGCCATAGTCCTGAGTCGGGCCTTCAGTCTTGGCTTTTGGCTCGGGTGCGATCTTTCACCGCCCTGGCTAAGAGATCCTTGAGTGGTGTCATCGATTCCGAAATCTGTTCGAAGACGTAGCGTCCCATGACAACAACTTCGACGTCACCTTTTGCCCGTATGGTCGCGTTTCGTGGTTCATCGTTCAAGAGTGCCATCTCCCCAAAAAAATCACCTGGGCTCATAGTGGCAATGACTTGTCCGTCACCAACAAGAACTTCTACTTCTCCCGTTTCGATGACGTAGAAGTTGGTTGCCGGGTCGCCTTCCGAGAATATGACATCACCGTTCTTGAAATGGGCGTTACTCACCCTTTGTGTCGTATCTGTTTTCAAGTGGGCTAAATCTCTGCCGAATACGAGTTCCCAACTCCAGTCGAAACATGCCTTGATCCTCCGGGACCAACTTGGCAGCTTCATGAGATAGATGGCCCGCCACAAGCACCAGGCGAGAAATCCAGAAAGACGAATGCCCATGATTTCTGCGACTGCTTTGTGTCCCCCGATGGCGCAAAGTTGGCCAACCGGTTTGAAGCTGAAAGGTTTCGTTGTTTTGCCACTCAAGGTTCGAGCGATGTTGAATGCCACTTGCTTTCCTTGGCGCTCGGCAAACTGTCCAGTGGGAGGGGATGGCTTGCCGTCATGGCCATTTATAACAATAGCACAATCTCCAATGGCCCAGATGCCGTCGTGAGCTTCAAGTTGCATATCGGCTCTGGTCTTGAGTCGGCCTCGCTCTTTGTCAACGTCGAGCTTTTGCAAGACTGCAGCTGGTTGTGTGCCAATGGTGCAGACGATAGTGGCACCTCGAATTTCCCTGTCGTCTTTGAGAGTAATCCCCGTATGAGTCGCCAAGGCAGCACGCGCGTTGAGGGTCACGGTGACACCGGAGTCACGCATTTTGTCGGCGGTAAATTCTCGTAGAGATTCACCAATTTCTGGGAGCAATTGGTCACGGGAATGGATCAGAGTGACTTGGATATCGTCCTTCTTGAAGTTTTGGAAATACCGCGCGCTTGATCGAGCCAAGTCGTTGATCTCTCCGGCGACCTCGACACCACTGTAGCCACCACCGACGATGACGAAAGACAAGAACCACTTGCGTTTTGTCTCATCCTCGCAGACTTCGGCTCGCTCTAACTGCTCCATGACGTGGGCTCGGAGGGCGATAGCATCGCCCACTGTTTTCATAGCAAAGGCGTGGTCGGCCATCCCTGGTACCATGGAGAGATTGACATCGCCGCCGCAAGCAAGGACGAGTTGATCAAAGGGAAGACTTAAGAGGCGCTCGTCGTAAGACTTGAAGACGACCTTCTTTTGCTCTATATCGATACTGTGAACTTCTTCGGTTCGGCAACGGATCCCAGGCAGCATTTGTCGTAGGGGCGCAGCTACGGAATCTGGATTGAGAGATCCCCCAGCGACTTCTGCCAGCATGGGGTGGAAAACCATATGGTTCTCCCGATTGAAAATGACAATCTCGGTGTCGTGACCCTTGGGCTTCTTGGAGAGGACTCGGGCGCATTTTACTCCCGCAAATCCTCCGCCAACAATGATGATTCTCTTTGCAACCACGGACCAATCTCCTCAAACAAATCTTTGGCCTTAGCCCCGACGGGTCAGATGGTACTCAATCCGGAGAAAAGTCGCGATACCTCAAGTGTTGGGGAATCAACTTGGTCAAAGTTGGGTACACTTCTTCAAAGATCTCTTGATTGGCGAATCCCAACCAGGAAACTTGGCTTAAGGTGTCTAAAGGATAGTTGAGGGGCGAACCGTCAGGCATCGTGATCATGACGCCCAGCTCAGTTGCGACCAAGAAGGTGCAGATGTCGTAAGGATGGCAAGTCAGGGCCTCTGCTTTTCCACAGTCTCGGCGGTATTGATTGAGGGTGCCTCTTAGATCTGCGACGAAACGGTCTTTGCCCATGGCTAACTGATAGACTTGGCCTCCAGTAGAAAGGTATTGGTCTTCGAAGACCAGGGCGCGGCCCGGGGCGGCTCCCAGGATTTCCTGATGCATGACATCGTCTAAATCAGCAAGTTCCTTTCGACCAGGGGGGAAGAAGCGGCAAACGGTACTAAAGCCGCCTTTGATGGTGGGCGAGGAGGTGGGTTGTGGACGAAACTTCTTGGAAGTGCCGTTTTCGAGGTTCTGGGTTCTTGCCTGAACTCCTTGGCCTCTGATTGCCAGCAATTGATCGGATAGGTTGGATCGCATGGTGGGAATCTCAGTTTGTAAGGCAATCTCAATCTGTTGCAATGTGGGTTGCTTGCAATTCATGTTTGGGGCTATGGCACTCAGAATCCAAGCTGACCTTTTGCTGTAGAGGAGGCCCCGTGTCCCGTCGACAGGATCCAGAATTAAGGTGACCTTGGTATGGACATTTTCAGGATTACTGCAGGGTATGGGGTGACCACCATGAGCTTCCTCACCTTCACAGACGAGCGTTAGTTCGCAGAAGGGAGAGAACAGCTCTGTGATATCCTCGATGAGATCCGTTTCAGCATAGACGTCTAATGCAAAGATCGTATCGTCGGTGCTCTCTCGTTTGATCTCCGCCAAATGTTCCTGGCTTTGAGAGTCCAAGGCCCGTCGGACTCGTTTGAGGATACGTTGGTGAAGTTTCTCTTGGCAGGCCACCAAACATGGGATGGTCGTTGGGTCTAATTCATTCTTGCGCATGGAGGAGATCTTAGTCGTCCGGGATAAGTTTGAAAGTTCTTCTCACCCCCAACTGGGACATACAGGGAGGTTTCTTTGGGTATTCATTCGGTATTATTCAAGAGATTATCGTCGATTCATCCTTTTGGATCTCACTTTCGCCTGAATTGGCATAATTGCTATGATGCCATCCCCGCCAAAATGGACGATAAGCCTTAGGTCGGTGGTGATCTTCAAATTGCCGGATTGAATTAGAATCGGAGCTGAAAGTGAAACAATCCATTGTGGTCTCTCTTATTATCGGGCTCTTCTTGGTTGGGTTTACCAATGCCCAAGTGAAGCCATCACCGCAGTCGAAACCTGCGGTCAAAGATGGGGAAGCCAAACCCAAGAGACAACTGACCGAAAAGCAAAAACGAGCCATGGCCAAGCTCGATTTGATCATTCCGGAAATGAAGAATCCCATCGAAGCCGAAGGAGGAGTTCGCTGGTGTTACTTGCGCAAGAGCAAGAAAGAAGCCCGTCGTCTCTTGCAGCCTGGGGACACGATTCTCATCCATATGACTCTCTGGAATCACAAGACTGGCAAGGAGATCACCACAACTCGCCGCCGCCCGAATCGCCCCCACGGCCTGCAAAAAATCAATGTCGGTGTTTCTGTTCCAGGGTTGGATGCGGTTCTTGTAAAGCTGCGTGTAGGCGACAAGGTTCGCATAGACGTTCCCAGCGCCATGGGATTTGGCGAGGCTGGTGTTCCGAGCGTTCCGGCCAACACGGATCTCTTGTATGCCCTCGAGATACACAAGATCGATCGTCACATTGATATTCCCAAGACCGCTACTTTTGATGACGAAAAGAGCATTAAGATCACGGATAAGACGTCTTACATGATCTTGAAGGACGGCAAGGGACCCATGGCTGGGGAGAAAGGCATCGTTGTTTACGACTTCTTGGCCACCAACGACAAGGGACGAATCGTTGACTATTCCCGCCTTCGAAAATACGCCATTATGGGTGGACAAGCCAGCAAGTGTCGACCAAGTTACTTGCAAGCTTTCTCTCCCTTGGCGCGGGTTGGAATGGAGTTTTTGGTCAAGGTTGATTATCGAGATGTCCCTGCGACCGCCCGACCTTTCTTGATGTCTGGTGCCAACACTTTATTCATGCATATGTTTGTCCGTTGGGTGGTTCCTTTTTCATCTTCGACTGCTGATATGAAAACGTCCGAGTCTGGGCTAAAGTATAAGATCATCAAGAAGGGAGAAGGCCCAGCGGTCAAACCAACCCATCATGTGACGATCCACTATGCTTGGTGGACCGCAGATGGCGACCTCATTGAATCGAGTTGGGCACGCGGTGCGACGAATACGTTGCGTCAGACGAAGTTGCCTGCTGGCATGGTAGAGGCTTTGACTCTCATCCGTCCAGGAGGTCGGCTGCGTGCTGTTATTCCTGCAAATTTGGCTTGGGGCGATGCCGGCCGTCAGGGTGTGCCTCCCGGTACTGACATTGTTTTAGAGCTCGAACTTTACAAGTCGGCACAACTTGACAAATTGCCTCCTAAGAAAAAGCCAACGAGTAAGAAAACGAAATAGTCATGTCTGGTCTCGTGGATCAGATTCTTGCTGCGACCAAGGGTGCGGGATCTATTCTCGCACCCTTGGTGCGTCATACTCCCTTGATCTTCTCTCCGGGTTTGAGCGAACTGTGTCGCCGACCGATTTACCTCAAGCTCGAAAATCTACAATACAGTGGCGCTTTCAAGTATCGCCCGGCTTTGTTTAACATCATTCAGTCATTGGATGAGGCGAGAGAATTCGGAGTTGTCACCTCGTCTTCTGGTAACTTTGCTGCGGCTGTGGCATTGGCTGCATCTCAGCATTCGGTCAGAGCGACGATTGTGTTGCGGCCTTCAGCGAGCACCTTTAAGGCGGAGAGAATCAAGAGATTCGGTGGTGAAATCGTTTACTGCCCTGATGACTACTTGGCCCGGGAAGATCATGTTCAGGTGTTAGCCCGTCGTGATGGTCTTTTGATTCTTCATCCTCATGATTCTCTTCTCACCATTGCTGGTGATGGCACAGTCGGGTTGGAGATCATTCGGGACTTACCGGATGTGGGTGCCATCTATGTCCCAGCCAGTGGAGCAGGGCTCCTCGCTGGCATAGCCGTTGCTGTTCAAAGCCTGAATCCGGCCCCAGAGGTTATTGGCGCCCAGCCTGAAGCCAATGGCACCCTTCAATTGTCATTGCAAACGGGGGTGCGCAGCAGTCGCCAGGGGATTACGACGGTTGCTGATGGATTGACCGCTGCTCAACCGGGGAAGCTTGGGTTGAAGGTGGCCCAGGAATTAGTGGCGAGAGTCGCCACGGTGTCCGAGAATTCTCTCACTCGCGCCACGGGTTTGATCTTCGAACACACTGGACAACGAGTCGAGGCCGCCGCTGCCGCCGGGCTGGCCGCTCTTATGGAAGGACCCCGAGCACCCTCTGATATAAAGACTGTCCTGGTCCTCACCGGTGGCAACATCGCCCCGCAGACTTGGGCCGCTATGGTCTCAAGCTAAGCTCAGCATGCGATCCAATGCGATTTTGGCCCATTGCGACGTTTCGGGGTCGACACTGATCTGATTGACAATGTTTCCCGCTTCCAAGTTCTCCAAAGCCCAAAGCAGATGAGGAGGGTCAATGCGATACATCGTCGCGCATAAACAGGAGATACCACTGAGGCTGGTAATTTCCTTGTCTGGATTTTGTTGGGCCAAACGATGAACCAAGTTGATCTCCGTGCCAACAGCCCATTTACTTCCGGGCTTCGATGCCTCGATCGTTTTGATTATTTTCTCGGTGGAGCCTGAGAAATCCGACTTCTGGATGACATCAAAGGTGCATTCAGGATGGGAAATGATCTGAACGTCAGGTTGCTCCTTGCGGAGTTGGTCGATGTGCTCCACCAAGAAGCGTTCATGGACGCTGCAGTGTCCCTTCCACAGCACAACACGGGCATCGCTCACACCGGTGGCTAAATTGTCAGCGGCGATCTTGAACGGGTCCCATAGGATCATGTCTTCCAAGGGAATACCCATTTCGAATCCCACATTGCGTCCCAAATGTTGGTCCGGGAGGAAGATGATTCTCTTATCTTGTTTGAGGGCCCAATCGTAGACTGTTGTCGCGTTGGATGAGGTGCAGACCACGCCGCCGTTCTTGCCAACGAAAGCTTTGATGGCAGCGGAGGAATTCATGTAGGTGATAGGTAGATAGCTCTCTGGGCCATGAATCTCAGTGAGGACATTCCATGCTTCTTCGGTTTGTCCCATGGTGGCCATATCCGCCATAGAACAGCCAGCGCCCAAGTCTGGCAGGATGATCTTCTGAGAATCTGGGGTCAGGATGTCGGCGGATTCAGCCATGAAATGAACGCCGCAAAAGACGATGAATTCTGCTTTCGGTCTTTCTGTGGCTAAGCGCGCTAATTTGAAGGAATCCCCAGTGAAATCAGCGAATCTGACCACGTCATCGCATTGGTAGTGATGCCCCAAGATGACTAAGCGGTCGCCTAACCGTTGGCGTACCGCTGCGATGCGTTCCAATACCTCGTCAGGCTGGGTATTCGTGTATTCCGGGCTCAATTCGACTTGGGTGGCCATGAATGGCTCCTTTGTGAGCTTTCTTGCCCCGTTCGTGGGCGAAGAAAAAAAGAATGGCTCTGCAAGAGATTATGACATGACTTCGGTGGTGGCAAAATCCCTGATTGTCGCGGGCTCCCATGGGCAGGTATTTTGCCCATGGGCTGGCCTGGGAGCTTCGCAGGTCAATCCTGATAGAATTGTGCAATGGTATCAGCGTGGATGCTCTCAATTTGGGGCCGCTTTTTCTTCATGGTCAGGGTCAAAGTGCCATCCTCAACTGAGAACAGACGGTCTAATAGGGCGATTTTGGGCACTTGTTGAAAAGCTTGGAATCCAGCACTTCTTGCCAAGGCGTCTTTGATGGACTGGTGGATGGTTTCGGACACGCGGGGGTCTTGGGCTATTTCTTTGAGGTTTCCCGCTGGGAGATCCGGGAAACGGGCTTGGAGGGTTTCAAGTTCGGGAATGATGAGCGCTGATAGGTGCTTCTCCCCGTGTCCCACAACCAAGACGTCATGAACGTAGGGGATCTTGGCAATGGGGGCTTCAATCAAGGCAGGCTCGACGTTTTCTCCTCCTCTGAGGACGATGGTGTCTTTGGCTCGTCCTTGAATGAGCACCTGATCGTGATCGGTCAGGGATGCCACATCGCCAGTACAAAACCACCCATCTGCCAGAACCATTTTCGTGGCATCGGGATTTCTGTGATAGCCGTCCATCACTTGGGGCCCTTGGACCCAGAGAACTCCTTTTTGTCCTTGGTCTAAGGTCTCTGTGTTTTCTTCGTTCCGAATGCGCCAAGTCGTTTCTGGTAGCTTCTTGCCGGCGGTGGTGAGGACATTGTCTTGGGGGGTCCGAATGGAAATGACCGGAGCTGTCTCGGTGAGACCGTAGCCGTTGAGTAGGCAAATCCCGGCTCTGTTGAAAAACTCGTCTACGTGTGCCTGCAAGGC
>WFTN01000513.1 GCA_015485455.1 Planctomycetota bacterium
CCCCTGGCAAGGAGCCACCACAAAGCCGCATTGTTCGAGAACATCCCTCAAGAACAGCCGTTTCTGATCATACATCTGTCGCAGTTGAACAAAATAATTCGGATCAATACGTCCCAATCCCCAAGCCACCGCTCGCTGCAGAGGTGTCGCTGTGGAAAACGTCAAAAATTGGTGGGCGGCCTGGGCAGCAGCCACCAGGGGCCCCGGTCCCGTAGCCCAGCCAATCTTCCAGCCCGTATAGGAAAAGCTCTTTCCAGCGCTGGAAATCGTCAGCACGCGATCCTTCATTCCAGGCAAGGTGGCCATGGGACTATGCTGAATCCCGTCGAACCAAAGATGCTCATAGACTTCGTCGGCGATGACGATCAAGTCGTGTTCTTCACAGAATTGGGCTAGCTTCTTGAGTTCTTCCCCGTGAAACACCTTTCCTGTTGGGTTATGGGGTGTGTTCAGCAACAACACCCGGGTTTTCTCCGAAACCAACAATTTCAGGCGGTCAAAGTCCACAGCGAAATCAGGAAATTGAAGAGTACAGTATCGGGGAACAGCCCCAGACATGGCGATGCAGGCGCGGTAGGAGTCGTAGAACGGTTCAAAGAGGATGACCTCATCCCCTGGGTTGAGCAAACCAAGCAAGGACGCTGCAATTCCCTCCGTGGCCCCAGAAAAGACGATAACCTCTTCCATCGGAGACCAATCGAGGCCAAAATGGAGACGTTGGTGCTCGGCGACAGCGTGGACCAAGTCCGGATGCCCCATGGATCGTGCGTATTGATTGTCACCACTTTTAAGTGCCTCAATTGCCGCCTCAAGGAGTTCAGTCGGTCCCTCGAAATCGGGAAAGCCTTGGGCCAAGTTGATGGCATCGTGGTCCTGAGCCAGCTTTGTCATCGCGCTGAAGATGGTCGTCCCAAATGGAACAAAACGGTCGGCGATCATTTCAGTCCTCCAGTTGGAAAAGTCTAAGCGAAAGCACATTTTTTTGCACCACCCAGGACCAAAGCAACCTATGAGTCAAGCCATCGAACTTTATCAGTCCTTCTTGACCAAACATGGGGCGACTTTTGCTCTATCCCCCCTCCTGAGCCGAGATCAAGACGCCGATTCCAGCCTGCTTCCCCAAGGCCCCCGGCCCCGTCGCCATAAGGGCCTCATAGAGGGCCAGGATCTGCTCGAATACGACCACCAGGAAACAGCCCTGGGCTCAGACCACGCCACTTTCTCCCTGTCACAAGAAATCGTCCAAGCCGGTGAAACACTCGCATCCAAACGTTTCCTGGACTTAGGCTGTGGGACAGGGCTTCTGGGTATGGTTGCCGCAAGTTTCGGTGCGCAGGTGGTGGCAACTGATATTGACAAAGATGCGATTGCCTTGAGTCAAAAGAACTGTCGATCCAATGGTCTCACTATGGATCTACGGCTTGGTTCCCTATGCGAGCCCCTTAAGAATGAAGCACCCTTCGATTTCATTGTGGTCAACTTACCTCACAAACCCGCCCCCGACAATTTCAAGGACTTGCCCCTGGGACAGGCTGGGGGGCCGGAAGGAGACTCTTTGTGGAATCAAGCAATCCCAGATATAGCGTCCCTGCAAAATGAGGGAGCCCAGCTCAATTTTTTCTTACATTCTTTGCCCCACCCACGGCTCATTTCCAAACTGAGCCTTTACTATGATCTTACCTTGATGACTTGGAAGATTCGCTGGTTCCAAGCGGAAGAATTCAAGACTCTTCTGAGTCACTTCGAAGAACGACATCGAGGGGCCACATCTTTCTTGTGGCAAGAAGGTGGCAAGACGGGAATCATCGCTTGCGTTTGGAGAGGATTGAGAAAGGTTGACAATTGACCCGAAGTCCAAGAAAAAAACTGGTGATCAACGCCGATGACGCAGGCATCGATGAACACGTGGACGCTTGCATTCTGAAATCAGCGCGAGAAGGGCTCCTCAGTTCCGCCTCCGTCATTGTCAATGGCAAGACGGCTCCCACGTTTGTTCCGTCCGCTAAGAGTCTTGGAATCGGCTTAGGGCTGCATTTCAACATCACAGAAGGTCTGCCAACTTCCAGCGAAGCAAGTTCTCTTACTTCTGGTGATGGACAATTTTGTGGCCCTAAAGATGAAGTCTGGCAAAACGCCTGTCAGGGATTCTTAGATCCACTTGCCCTCAGGGCGGAAATCAAAGCCCAGTGGCAAGCTCTGCTCCAACTTGGGGCCAAGCCTAGCCACATAGATAGCCACAATCACGTCCATCTCTACCCATGCGTCTTGTCGGCAATCTTGGACGTTCTTCCCAAGACGAAACCCCTACACATTCGCATTCCATTCGAAACTTCTTGTCCGAAAGACAAGCGCCCACCCTTTCC
>WFTN01000514.1 GCA_015485455.1 Planctomycetota bacterium
ATGAAGAACTTAGTGACTTGTCCTGTTTGCCGAAATGACCACCAACTTCCGGAGAACGCCGAGGGTACAAAATGGAAGTGCGATGCCTGCAGCTCCATTCATCGTGTTCTCGAAGTTGGAGGCGGATATGAGCTGAAAACTTTGGAAGAAACCCTCAACTGGCAACGCCAAGAACCCGCTTTGGAAATGGCGATGGCTGCTGATGAGCGCGGCAAGGCCCCTGTGGGTCCAAAACTGCAAACCCGACGGAGCAAATTCAACGAAGAAACTCAGCAGAGCAGTGGTAGCAAGCGTCGTCTCACTCGGGGCAACTCCCGCCGCAGCCGACTCAAATAATACGCTCATGGATGAGTGATTCGTGTCACCTCTTTCATGCATTTGAAGGTGACCGTCGCCTGGAGGGCCTGCGAGAACATTCTTCGCGGGCTCTTCCTATCTCACCTCAGCCACGGCCTTGAGGCATCCAGGAGCTACTGAGAAACCAGTTTCAGAAGATCCGTGAAACTCAATAGACCAAGTAGCTTGCTTCCGTCCATGACCGGCACTCGCCGCGTCCCAGTCATGCGCATTAATCCAATGCATTGATCTAAGGCCATATCTTTCTGCACAGTGACTAAGGGAGTCGTCATATAGTCACCCACCAAAAGTTCATCCAAAACATCCGCTTCTTCATCCGCTAAAACTTGGACAATATCCTTACAAGTGATGATCCCTAATCCCGGGCTTTTCCCGTCGATGGCAACCATCAAGGAATGACAGCGCTTCTCGTTCATCAACTGAGCCGCCCCTCGAAGTGTCTCTCCAGACGGAACAAATAGGCATGGTGACGTCATCACTTCCGCCGCGGTCATGGATGTAAACGATTTCATTTCAACTTCTCCACGAGTATTTTTCTTTGGCTCGCATCATACTTGAAGCGTGCATTGAGCGTCTCTTCGACAATCCCAAGTTCAAGAGTTCCGAATTCCAATATCGTTCCCCCATAAGCCCGACCAATGTCGACGAAAGACTCCTTCAAAAGCAAACGGGAGGCACGTCGCATCTCGACTATGAGACTGGTCAACTCCATTTGTTTCTTCGACTGAGCGCGGGCCATCTTTCCACCTTTGCCACGGCCGTTCGCATTATTCTTGTTCTTTGTGAATCGACGACTGTCTCGAGCGTACTTCCGTTCCCATTCCTTGATTCGGCGTTCAAGAACCCAGGGTCGAGCCACAGAAATTCGAGTAGCCACACCTGAGCGTGAACCGGTCTCCCCAGCGATAAATGAACGAGAGGCCACAACTTGACCACCACGAAAACGCCCAACCTTTCCATCGCCAATCAGCGCTTCTTCGCACCAGAACTCGCAATCAATCGCGTCTTTCTCGACGATGATCTTGCCCTGGGTTTCAATACGGGCGCCGAGAGCGTTTTTTGCTGCTACACCTTCCTGGGTAACAACGCCAGCCCCACTTTGTGTGTGCCCATAGATGCAACCACCCACCGACATGGCCGACCCAGCAGAACCTTCGCCGGAATTGAGATGACCGGTGATAAGAACGGCGGCACCCGCTTCAACCTTGAAGCCAGGCTCAACATCCCCTTTTATCACCAAACTCCCTTCTGAATGCAGATTGCCAGAGGCTACACCCACAGGACCTTTGTGCTCATAGCAGACATCCACATCGAGGGACTTGCTCTCAATGTAAACCACATGTCCAGATCTGGTCGCAGCTAGCTCTCCGTCTTCATTGACAACAACTCCCTTACCTAACCGTGGCAGAGGATTATGAGGCTTTTTCGTCTTGATCTCTCGCCCAAATACATCACACCCAGGCTGCCCTTCTTTGGGTTCCTGGTAGCGCCCCAAGCACTGCCCCTCCTTTGCTGGAGTCAGAGTCAAACGCTCAGAGAAATCGACTTTTCCATCATCTAAGAGCTGCCCTGGGATCGGCCCCTTCTCAAAAAGAAGCTCCAAAGTTCCATCAACACCAGCCACAGGTTCCTGACCTGTGGCAATCTTCATCTCAGATGAAAAACTTGGATCAAGCAGAGACTTTTGCAATTCAAGGATACGAGCCTTGCTCAAGGAATGACGCACACCGGAAGCCTCAAGGACTGTGGTGAAATCAATGTCCCCATTGTCCTCGCCACCTTCTGCCGGATTCACCCGCAGATGTGCTTCCATTTTCGTGTCTGAGACAATGACATTTACTCTTTCGGCCATGGGGTCATTATCGTCCACGAGAGGATGCGGTCAAGGACCAATTCACCAGGGATGAGGCCTCCTCGGATCGATGCCGCAATTTCAACGCAAACGAAGCCGACGCAGGGCCAAAGAATCATTCGAACTCTTGGCAATAGCGATCGCTTTCTCGGCGAAAACTCTTGCCGCCAGGGCTCGCCCTTCAAGAGACAGTCGTTTTGCCAGGGTTTCAACTACTGCGAGCGTCACCGAAGCATCGACCGTCAAGAATTTGTCAACCTGTGCCAACGCTTCCCCTTTATCAATGGAGGCCAAGTTGGACACAAGTGAATCGAGGGCGGTCTCCCTGTGAATATTGTCGATAAGAACCCGAAAGAGCTGACCATTGGCCAAAACATCTTTCCCCAAGGAGCGAAGACAAAGAGCGACCTCTTCCCTGGCAGATTCATTCCCCGGTTCGGCTTGTAAAACCACACGCAGATGGTTGAGAGCCTGTTGATACTGTCGCAGACCGCGAAGGGCTCGAGCCAATCTCAGCCGTGATGTAGCATCCTGAGATCGTCGATCGACCACATACAAAAGGGCCTTGTGAGCATCGTCATACTTATCTTCTTCAAGGAGAAATCGTCCCCATGTGGCCCGCGCGTCCAAGTAGTGAGGTTCTGCCTTCAAGACTTCCCTCACTAAAGACTTGGCCCCGTCACGCTCTCCTAGATCCCAGAGGATCACTCCCAAGTTGTGAGATATCTGAGGGGACTCAGGCCGTAGTACCTGAGCTTTCTCCATCGACGCCCTTGCCCGAAGCAAATCGTTCTTCTGAAAATAAAGGACGCCCAGATTATTGTAGATATCCGGATCGTCATTTTTTAACTCCAAACTTCTTTCCAAGTGACGAGCAGCAACATCGAGATTCCCCTCGTTGAGCTCAATCACTCCCAGGTTCAACAAGGCCAACCAAGACCTCGGGTTCTTTTCTATGGTGTCAGACCAAAGAGTTCGCAAGTCGCGAAAACTCTGACTCTTAACATAGGTGAGGTAGCCGAGAGCAAGAAGGAGAGATACCATCAACACCGCCGCCGTCTTGCGGCCTCTTTCCCCCAATCGATCCACTGCCTTCAGCCCCACTTCAAGCAAGAGAACAATCAAGTATGGCGTGGCCAAATATTGAAAATGATCTGCGACGAATGAATAGCGCATGGGATAGACATCGATAAACCCCAAGGCTGGAAACAAGGTGCCGCCATAAAGAAGCACGCCAGCCAAGGGCCCTCGCCCTAGTCGTTTGCGTCCAAAGATTAGCCCGCCCATGAGAAGAACGAAGGCCCCCACATAGATCCACTGCCCCAAGGAAGACGTGTCAATCACCCAGCGAACGTAGTTGAAGCTTAAGTCGACGGGCCAAACGATAGAAGAGAAATAGAACCAAATCGCCCGAGAGGCGATCAAGATCCGTTGGAAGAAACTCAACTCCCAGTCAACACCTTGAGCTAAGACATGATTTCTCTCCAGCCATGTTGTCAGCATAGCCATGCCAAGACCAAGGACAAAGAATGGCAACAAAGCCCTGATATGGGCCTTGGACACCCGCCCCAATTTCCACCAAACGAGGACGAGGATGGCTGCGGGAAGTGAGCAAGTCACCGTTTTGCTGAGCAAGGCGCAAAGAAAAAAGAACAGAGAAAAGCCATAGAAGCGTGAATTTTTCTCGGGGGCGATGGCTCCCAAAGGCCACCAAGACAACCACGACAAGATCGAGGCAAAATAGAAGACGATCGACAAACAGTTCTTTCTTTCTGTCACCCACACCACCGACTCCACTTGAACCGGATGCACAGCAAAAAAGAAGACCGCCAAAATTGCGCAGCGAATTTCGAGGCGAAGAAGAATGAGGAAGAGGAGCCAAGAAGCTAGAGCGTGAAGAAGTAAATTCACAATGTGATAGCCTGCTGGCTTCAGGCCCCAAAGTTGATATTCGATCCAGTAACTTGTATGCACCAGAGGATAATATTGGGGCAGAGTCTCAGGGGAAGTCCAGGTATGGATGAGACCATCCAAATCACGAATATTCGGATTTTCGGTGACGTAATCATCATCATCCCAAACGAACTTGGCATTCAATGCTGGTTGAAATGCAGCAAATACGGCGGCAAGAAGAAGAAACCCCACAAGAGGTGATCGTAGAGTTATCGCCAAGTTGGACATGAGATGGTCACTCATTGAAATCAAGGACAGGTGATACGCGAATGATATAGGATTTCAGGTAATCTGTCGTCTCCCAAGGCCATCAAAATGCTCCTCCTTTCGTCAACCCTCCAACAAGGTGATAGAATGGGTCAGCCAAACAGCCAGGCTCAACCCCATCCCGGGACGACTTGACCATCGACCAAAGAAACCTCCGAGACGCAGCAAGCCAACAAACGCCATGAAAAAGATTCTCGCCTTTCGAAATCTCATCGTCCGCGACTTGGCCTGGGCCATTCTCAGTCCCCCTCTGATCGTTAGCCCAAGGAGCGCCTCTCAAGCTTGGTGCCATCGGCAGTTCGACGCATTCCTGCCCAATCTCATAGCTCTCGACCGAGATCCAACCCCTTTGAAAGAAGCTATAGCCAAAGTCTACACCCCAAGGTTAGGCAAGTACTTTGAGTGTTTGGTCGGATACTGGCTCAATGAAAGCAGTCACTTCGACCTCCTTGGTCAGAATCTCCAGATAATAGAAGACAAGCAGACTCGCGGCGAATTAGACTTCGTTGTCAGAGACCGACGGACCAAACGCATCAGCCACTGGGAAATCGCCGTTAAATATTACCTCGGTTGTCCGCCCATCGACTCTATGGCTTCGTTCCACGGTCCAGGGAAACGGGATCGACTCGACCTCAAAATCCAACACATCGTCAATCATCAAGCAAAACGTTCGGAACACCCAGCCGCCATTTCCATGTTGGGCGAATATGGCTGGGAAATCGATGAGTCATTCTTATTCGTAAAAGGACAGCTCTTTTACCCAAAGGCCGGCGAATTCCGCAACAAGACCGAAACAATTGGCTCTCCTGGAACAAAGGCAGAGATTGCTCAATCTCACTATCGGACATGGTGGCAAACAACAGACGAATTCCTCGCCACCTGGGCAAAGAAGGGCTGGCATTGGCATGAACTGAAAAAACCCAATTGGTTGTCGGATCAAAGCCATATTGAGCCCGCAACGCCCCCCATACCTTTGGGCCCACTCATAGATCTGGGGGCCGAACGCCCGGTCTACCTTGTGGCCATGGATAGCAAAGAAGAGATGACCCGGGGTTTTCTGGTTCCCAACGGCTGGCCTCCCCAAGTAAGTCCAGATGATTCTCCAGAGAGTGCCAACGACACCTGAGGCAGAGTACGGGCCCTATGCCGCCTCTGGGGCTGGGGGCCGCGAGAACGTGAAGCCCAACCCA
Organism: Planctomycetota bacterium; assembly: GCA_015485455.1. GTDB lineage: Bacteria > Planctomycetota > DRQF01 > S139-23. The sequence continues at coordinate 5,620 of WFTN01000514.1, forward strand.
TTGGTGAGTTCGGGCCACATTTGGAACAATAGGTTGTCACGAGAGAATCGAAAAGAGGTCGTCAAGATCTCAAGGAGTTGGATCACAATGTACCAATGGATGTTTCGCAACCAATTCTACCGCCACGCTTTCGGTCCAAGGGTCCAGCTTGCGGCTAAGAAAATTCAATTGGCCTTGGCTGAAATACGCATGATCGCTTCCAAGGATTCCAATTTGGCTGCGGAAGGTGCTGTTCTTTTTCTCCAGAAAATCTCTCCGGCCTTAGAAAATTCTGACGTCCACTCCCCCATCATTCGCAAAGCCGTTGACACAGCCATTTCGACATTGGCTCCCATCATCGCCAAAGCAGACGCAAGCTCGAAGCAAAGACATTGGTGGCTCAAGAAGTTGTTGGAAGCCCACGAAAGAGACCGGGGTCTTCTCATTGAACCGCTCACCAAGCACTGGGGAGAAATGTGCGCTTCCAAAACTGTTGCTTGGGATTGGGCTGACCGTCTCTTGGGCCGAACCAAAAAATCTCTCGCCCCCAACATGGGAGTCGATGATTACTTTCACGGGACGACGGCTTGTTTCAGTGCCCTTCTCGCATCCGACCGTTTCAGAGAGTTGATCAATTTAGTCGCACATCAAGACTATTGGGCCTACAACATTTGGGCTGTCAAAGCCTACGTTGCCCAAGGGAAACCGGAGAAAGCCATCCAATACGCTCAATCCTGCCGCAACCCGCAAACGGACGACGGCGAAATCGACCGTGTGTGCCGAGAGATCCGCGCTACCATGAAGAAGTAGTTTCCATGCC
>WFTN01000515.1 GCA_015485455.1 Planctomycetota bacterium
GATTTGTTCGCCATTGAAGTCAGCAACACCGAAGCGCTCTGGATCATGAACTTCCTTAACCAAGATCTTGGCACCCTTTTCTTGGGCACGAAAATCGTCGGCAGCTTGAGCGATATTGCCTTCGATAATGTTGTCACCAAGAATGACACAAATCTTTTCACCAGCGGCGAAATGTTCGGCCAAGCCAAGAGCATCGGCGATACCACCTTCCCCTTCTTGGTAAGTGTAATTCACGTGCTTCAAGCCGAAGTCTTTGCCATTACCCAACAGGCGCAAGAAATCTCCAGCACCGTTTCCGCCGGTCACGATCAAGATATCATCAATGCCAGCGTTCACGAGGCACTGAATCGGATAGTAGATCATAGGCTTGTCGTAGACAGGCAATAGATGTTTGTTCGTCACTTTTGTCGCTGGATGAAGCCTGGAGCCAAGTCCACCGGCGAGGATAATACCCTTCATGAATTCTCTCCCGACATGCTCTCCTGATACCAAGCGATCGTGCGCTCCAAGCCTTCCTTGAGATCCACAAGAGGCTCATATCCGAGCACCTCTTTCGCCAGATCAATGGAAGCCAGACTATGCAACACGTCTCCTGCCCTCGGGGGCTGATAGTCGATTTCTGCTTTTTGTCCTAGAACTTCGGCAATGGTGTGAATCAACTGATTCACGGTGATGCGTTCACCAATACCACAGTTGAACACCATTCCGGAAGCATTTGGTGATTCCATGGCACAAATGTTGGCGGAAATCACGTTGTCGATATGGGTAAAATCGCGAGATTGCTCACCATCGCCGTAAACAGTGGGCTTCTCCCCTGCCAAGAGCCTGGTAATGAATTTCGGGATCGCCGCGGCGTAATCGGACTCTGGACTCTGCCGTGGGCCAAATACGTTGAAATACCGCAACGACACGGTTTCCAAGCCGAATCCACCAGCAAAAACTTGAAGGAGATGCTCACTGTGCAACTTGTCGGCAGCGTAGGGACTTTTCGGTGCTGGCAACATGTGCTCAATTTTAGGCAGGGTCGGGCTCTCGCCGTAGGCCGAAGAAGATGCGGCAAAAACAAGCCGTTTCACCCCTGCTTCTTGAGCTGCCATAAGGACATTCAGCGTTCCCCGTGAATTAGCTTCGTGACTTCCCACGGGATCTGCCATGGACCGCGGAACACTGGGGACAGCAGCCTCATGCAGAACGTATTCGATGCCTTGCATGGCCACCTTAAGGGCATCTGGGTCACAAATATCAGCTTCGATGACGGTCAGAAGATTGGGATCGAGATGAGCCAAATTTTCGCGTCTCCCAGAGCTAAAGTTGTCGTAGACCACAACTTCATCTCCTCTTGCGATGAGGGCGTCCGCCAAATTTGAGCCAATAAATCCGGCACCGCCAGTGATGAGTATTTTCGCCACCAATCAGTCCTTTCTCAATGCCTGGGCAATGGTGTCAATGATTCTTTCAGCCGCCCGCCCATCCCAGTATTGTGGAACGTCAGGCTTCTCAGTTTCGCCACGTACAATGGCGAGCGCTTTTTCTTTAATCAACTCAGGATCGACCCCGACCAAAGTATTGCAGCCAACTGCAATGGTGACGGGTCTTTCTGTGTTCTCACGTAGTGTAAGACATGGCACACCCAAGATCGTAGCTTCCTCTTGAATGCCACCGGAATCAGTCAAGATCATCCCGGCGGACGATTGAAGCTTCAGGAAGTCCAAGTAGCCGATTGGTTCTAAGAGTTTGATGGAATCTGGCACTGTCAGGCCAAACTCAGCGATACGAGCCCGAGTCCGCGGATGAACCGGGAAGACCAAGGTAGCATCTTCGGCAATGCGGCAAAGAGCGCCCCAAATCGCCGTGAAGTTTTGGCGATCATCCACGTTGGACGGGCGATGCAAAGTAAGAACACCATAGAATTTTTCCTCGAGATCCAAGCCCCGGAGAATCTCTGACTTGTCTGCTTTCGCCTTGCTCCGCAAAAGTGTATCGATCATGACGTTGCCAACGAAGTGAACCTTGGCATCATCAACCCCTTCCGCTTTCAAATTGTCGATGCCGCTCTGTTCCGTCACGAAAAGCATGTCGCTTATGCAATCTGTCAAAACACGATTGACTTCTTCAGGCATGCGGCGGTCAAAACTCCGCAACCCAGCTTCAACGTGCACCACAGGAATATGCAGCTTGCTGGCAACCATGGCGCAGGCAATCGTCGAATTGACGTCGCCCACCACAAGAAGAACGTCTGGCTTGGAATCTTGGATGTGCTTCTCGAAGCGCACCATAACCTCGGCGGTCTGCACAGCGTGACTCCCAGAACCGACTCCCAGATTGGCATGGGGTTCGGGGATCTCTAATTCGTCGAAGAACAGGTCAGACATGTTCTTGTCATAGTGCTGACCGGTGTGAACGATTTCGAAAAAGACATCGCCCCGCTTTTCGGCTGCCCAGGCCAATGGAGCGATCTTCATGAAGTTGGGGCGAGCACCAACGATGGCGCAAATATGTAGGGGCTTTTTCATGGGTTGTTCTTCACGTTCTCTAGATACCAAGCAACGAAATGGTTGACGCCAGTTTTAACGTCCGTGCTCGGAGCATATCTGAGTTCTTCTTTCGCCCGGCTGATGTCCGCAAATGTTCTCGGCACGTCACCAGGTTGTTCCGGGCGTTGATCAATAATGGCTTTTTTACCCAAAGCATCCGCGATGACAGCGATGAGTTCCCTCAGTTCGATTGTCTGGGATTCTCCCAAATTGTAGACGTGGAAACCGGCGCAAGAATCCATAGCCTTGGTGACGCCGTCGATGATGTCTGCCACGAAGGTGTAGTCACGCCTTGTAGTGCCGTCGCCAAACATCGGTAGCGACTTACCTTCATCAATCAGGCGTGCAAACTTGTGGATCGCCATCTCTGGCCGTTGTCTCGGGCCATAGACAGTAAAGAAGCGCAAACAGGTGATATCCAAACCATGGATGTGATGATAGGTATGCGACAAGAGCTCCCCCGCCTTCTTCGTAGCGGCATAGGGCGAGACAGGATGGTCAACCACGTCATCTTCGTGAAATGGAACTTTCTCGTTGGCACCATAAACGGAGCTTGATGAAGCAAACACGATCTTCTTGACGCCAACTTTGATGGCTTCGTCGTAAAGATTCACCGTGCCTCGAAGATTGACATCAACATAGAGACCCGGGTTATCGAGAGATGGCCGCACACCAGCCATGGCGGCCAGGTGAACAATCTGATGGATGGGCCCATCAAAACAAGCAGCCACATCAGCCCGGTTGCGCAGATCACCTTCAATGAGGGTGTAAGCCGACGATTTTTGGTGCTCAGAGATGTTGCCTCGCTTGATGGAGGGATCATAGAAGTCGTTGAAATTGTCAAAACAGACAACTTCATCACCCCGCTCTAAGAGGCGATCGACCAAATGCGAGCCAATGAAACCGGCTCCTCCAGTAACAAGAATGCGAGACATGCTGTGCTCAAAGCCTCCGAATCTTGTCGGGTGCATCAATCCCTGCTGTCAGGTTTCTGGCATCCACGACTTTTTGAGAGTGCTCAACGATCATCGAAGCATCAAAACAACTATGGTCGGTGGCGATCACCGTACAATCTGCCTTGCTTAGCTCCTCTGCGGTGAGCTCAACTTTGGCAGTCCCCTTTGCTGCGGGATTATCGGCATCAACGAAAGGATCACAGAAAACGACTTCTGCTCCGTCCTCTGTAAGCAGACGAATCATGTCGATGGCCGGAGCTTCTCGACAATCGTTGACATCTTTTTTGTAAGCCAAACCCATGACCAACACGCGGGAACCGTTCACGGCCTTTTTGTCTTCGTTTAGGCTGGCTGCCACTTTGTCGACAACATACTCGGGCATGAAACTGTTGATCTCATCAGCGAGCTCAATGAAGCGCGCATGATAGTTCAGAGTCTTGAGCTTCCAACTTAAGTAATGGGGGTCGATGGGAATGCAGTGGCCCCCTAAACCAGGCCCAGGCCAAAACGGCATGAAACCGAAAGGCTTCGTGGCTGCGGCTTGGATCACTTCCCAAACGTTAACCTTCAATTTGTCGCAGATGATGGCCAGCTCGTTCACCAAGCCGATGTTCACACTGCGAAAGGTGTTCTCAAGTAGTTTCACCATTTCAGCAGCTTGGGTGGAAGTGACTTCAACCACTTCGTTGACTGCATGGCTGTACAGGGCATTGGCGGCGGCGACGCAGTTGGGCGTAACTCCACCAACAACCTTGGGGGTGTTTCGGGTGTTAAAACGAGGATTCCCCGGATCAACACGTTCAGGAGAGAACGCCAAAAAGAAATCTTCTCCGACTTTCAATCCGGTTTCATGCAGACGGGGCAAAATGACTTCATCTGTTGTGCCTGGATAAGTGGTGCTCTCCAAGACAACAAGCTGGCCACTGCGAAGATTCTTCGCCACCTCTTCCGTTGCCGCGACAATGTAGGAGATGTCCGGATCCTTTGACTTCCTCAGTGGTGTAGGAACGCAAATTGAGATTGCGTCCACTTCACCTAAGATCGGTCCAGGAAGGGAAGCCATGATCAGGCCTTTGTCGACGAGCTCTTTCAACTCATCGCCATCGACGTCACCGATATAGCTTTCGCCTCGATTGATTTGGGCAACTCTTTCCGGAGAGACGTCGATGCCAACGGCTCGGATTCCGGCTTTGCCAAATTCAACAGCAAGCGGAAGTCCAACATAGCCCATTCCGAGAATGGCCACTCTGGCTTCCTTGTTCTTGATCTTCTCGATCAGCTTGTCTGCGATTTCAGTCATCGATATATGGATCCTTTGTCTACTCGACTGTGACGCTCTTAGCCAAATTTCGTGGTTGGTCTACATCGCATCCGCGTTCGTGGGCTACGAAGTAAGACAGAAGTTGAAGTGGGACGACGTTAATGATGGGGCTCAAGAATTCGTCAACCTCGGGAACGTAAATAACATCATCTGCCACTTCCTTGATGTCTTCATCGCCAGCATTAGCAATGACAATCATCTTGGCATCTCGCACCCGTGCTTCTTCCACATTCGTGACGATCTTGTCATAGATCGCGCTCTTGGTGCAAATCGCTACAACGGGGAGTTTTTCATCCAGAAGAGCGATCGGACCATGTTTCATTTCGCCAGCGGGATAACCCTCAGCGTGAATATAGGAGATCTCTTTTAGCTTCAAGGCGCCCTCGAGAGCGATGGGATAGTTCACTCCCCTGCCGATGAAGAGGAAATCCTGGGCGCTCACGTACTTAAGTGCAACCTTTCGAACGTGGTTCTCGGTTTGCAAGACGGACTCCACTGCTTTGGGCAAATGGCGAATCTTGCGGCAATGTTCTTGGACATCTTCTTTGGTCAAGACACCTCGAACCCGTCCAAGCTTGATGGACAGAAGCAGTAAGGCCACTAACTGACTCACGAATGCCTTCGTGGACGCAACACCAATCTCTGGCCCGGCGTGAGTCATGATGGTGCCATCAGATTCCCGTACGATGGTCGAGCCAATGACATTGCAAACACCAACAATACTGCATCCAGCTTCTCTGGCCATGCGCATGGCGGCAATGGTGTCAGCCGTTTCCCCAGACTGACTGATAGCGATCATCAAGCCGCCTTTTTCAAGGACGGGACTGCGGTAACGCAACTCGGAGGCATAGTCGACGTCCACGGGAATGCGCGCGAACTGCTCGATGTAGAATTTAGCGACTTGCCCCGCATGCCAGGAAGTGCCACAGGCGATAATGTTCACCCGTTTGATCTCGCGGATGTCGTCGTCCGACAAAGCGAGCTCCTCCAAGCGCACTTCACCTTCTTCTTCATCTAAACGTCCGAGTAAGGTGTCCGAAATGACTGTCGGTTGCTCATGAATCTCTTTCAGCATGAAGTGGGGATAGCCACCTCGTTCTGCTTGTGACAAAGACCAGGATATCTTGGTAGGCACAAACTCGACAGGTTCTCCCTGAGCATTTTGAATGGCAACGGATTCTCGGCGGATAGTGGCGATATCTCCATCATCCAAATATACAACCGTTGTTGTTTGATCCATCACGGCAGTGACGTCAGAGGCGAGGAAGTTCTCTCCATCGCCAAGGCCAACAACCAGGGGACAATCTTTGCGCGCCCCGACAATAAGCTCAGGTTCATCAGCGTGCATCACACCGATGGCATAGGCTCCTTGCAAGCGTTGAATCGATGCGTGGACGGCTTCTGTGAGATTACCCGAGAAATTACTTTGCACCAAGTGTGCAATGACTTCGCTATCTGTGTCCGAAGCGAACTCATGGCCGGCATCTTGGAGTTCCTTCCGGAGTTCGCGAAAGTTCTCAATAATTCCATTGTGAACAACAACAATGCGACCGCTGCCGTCTCTGTGTGGATGCGCGTTGACCTCAGTTGGCCGCCCATGGGTCGCCCAACGGGTATGCCCCAAACCGGTGCCACCCATGAGGCCACTGTTGCCCAAAGTGCTTTCCAGGTTCGAGAGTTTGCCGACCTCGCGCATCGTCTCAATCGCGCCATCTTTGATGATGGCAACACCAGCACTGTCATAACCCCGATACTCGAGGCGTTTCAGGCTTTCGATCAAGATGCGAGGCGCATCAGCTCCGGCAGTCACACAGCCAACAATTCCGCACAAAGGTCAATCTCCCTTACTTGCCGATTTGGCTTCATTCTTAATGCATTGCGCGAAGTAGGCGAGGGTCTCTTTCAAGCCATCTTCCAACTTCACTTTTGGCTCCCACCCCAATATGGAGCGAGCCCGCGTGATATCTGGTTGTCGTACTTTAGGGTCATCTTCGGGAAGCGGCATGTTGATGATCTTGCTCTTGCTCTCCGTGAGGCGAATGACCTCTTCGGCGAACTGGGTGATAGTGATCTCCGCAGGATTCCCGATATTCACAGGATCGGCCTCGTCACTCATCAAGAGACGATAGATGCCATCCACAAGATCAGAGACAAAGCAGAAGCTTCGAGTTTGGGAACCATCCCCGAAGACAGTTATGTCTTTTCCCGTTAAAGCTTGACCCGCAAAGGCAGGCAAAGCACGGCCATCATTGAGACGCATCCTTGGTCCGTAGGTATTGAAGATACGAATAATACGAGTCTCGACACCGTGATAGCGATGATAGGCCATGGTCATGGCTTCGGCGAATCGCTTGGCTTCATCGTAGACCCCACGGGGTCCCACAGGATTCACGTTGCCCCAATAGTCTTCCTGCTGAGGGTGAATCAATGGATCACCATAGACCTCCGAAGTCGAGGCGATCAAAAGACGGGCTTTTTTCTTCTTTGCCAATCCCAGGACTTTGTGGGTGCCCAAACTGCCGACCTTCAAGGTCTGGATGGGCAATTCGAGGTAGTCAAGTGGGCTTGCAGGAGAAGCAAAGTGCAAAATGTAATCAACATTGCCCTCGACATAGACAAAATTCGTCACGTCGTGGTGCACAAATTCAAACCGTGGATTTCCCATCAAATGAGCAATATTATCCATATTACCCGTGATGAGGTTGTCCATGCAGACAACATCAAAGTCCCGGTTGATAAATAGATCACACAGATGGGAGCCCAAGAAACCGGCTCCGCCGGTGATCAAAACGCGTTCCATGTCCTAAACCTCGATTTTCACGGCGATTGTGGAGTCAAGGCGATGATTATAGTCGTCCGTGGCTAGGACTCAACTATCACTCCTCGACTCTCAGAATACACGCATGAATACCCACTCAAATCGTGTGCTCTTACAAACAAAAAGTGGCAAAAGCCGAAGACTCTTCGTCTAAAACGCAACCTAACCTTGCCCCTGTTTTTGGGAAGGAAAAAGATGCATGCATTTATCGCAGGCAAAGTTGTGGCCGATAGGGAAGATTTCTGACTTATAAGCTCGATTCGGTACAGGCGGCCTTCGAGAGCACCCAGGAAACTCGCCAAATGCCCCACAAGGCTCAGCTCAGGCTGAGAGAGTCCAGGAAAAACTCTCCATCAAGCCTCGTGGCCAACCTTATCCGAGGAACTGGTCGATGAATCCGGTATCAATCATACCAGCGCGAAAATCCCCGTGGCGGAGGATTCGTTGGTGAAGAGGAATTGTCGTCTTGATCCCTTCGATCACCATTTCCGACAAAGCCCGCTCCATGGTGGCAATCGCTTCTTCCCGGGTGGCCCGATGCACAATGAGCTTGCCCACCATGGAATCATAA
>WFTN01000516.1 GCA_015485455.1 Planctomycetota bacterium
CTTTGGGTGTTTCGTTTCTCTAAACCTTTCTCCCTGGCCAATTCCAAGAGAGCTTTTCGATCGTTCTCCAAAGCCACAGAGCGCAGGCGACGGCGCCAAGGATCTGTGTCCAAGAGTTGGCTGGTGCTGACGAGCTTGGACCAGAGTGATTCAGGCCCTTGGGCTTTCATGTTTCTCGTCGAGGCGGATCGCCCTCCGGCTTGCCGTTCTCGGGCGGCCCAGTCGTCTAAAGCTGCCAATATTTTTCTTCGCAAATAGGGCGGTTGGGGGTCAAGTCTTCGAAAAGCAGATTCTGGGGAGTGCTTTTCCATGTCGATCCCGAATGTGGTGAATGCGGCGGCGTACTCCTTGCGGCCAACATTCGGGTCGTCAATGGGTAACTGACGGATGTGGTCGATTTCCTTGGCGAAAGTTTCCTGAGCCAGGGATGCCTTTTCTTTGGCTAACGCCGCCTTCTTGTGGGAGGACAATTGCTCGCGGGTGAGGGCAAGCTTGGTATGGAGGTCTTTCGGTCCATTGTCTCGCAGCAGAATAAGATCGGCCCGCCTGAGTGCTTCTTCCATGGCATCCCAGGATTTCTCCTGTGATCTCAAGTTCGCCGTTCGGAGAGCCCCTTCAAAATTCGTTCGCATTTCGATGAGGTCTTCGTTGCGGGCAGTGATCCAATTCCACCATAAACCACCGCTCACCAGCAGAACCAAGATGACCAAGGCACCCAAAGCCATTGTGAGTCGCCTTGCTTTGCGCTCTTCGATGAGTTTGTGGTGGGCGGCTTGGGTTTCTATTTTCGCCCCTTGGAGGTCTTCTTCTAATTTGTCGATATAGCTGGCAACCACATCAGCGACGATAAAAGCGTTTCTTGGGCGCGATGCAACCACCGGCTCCAAACACCAAATGGACAGTTCTTTGATTTCCCTTGGCCCGTCAGCCGCGGATATCCGTGTCACGGCGTCTTTCATATCCCCTTTGGCCGCAATTGTCGCTGCATGTACGCCACTCTCTGGGAGGTGAGGTGGGGCTCCCGTGAGTATTTCGCAGAGGATGCCCCCTAAGGCGAAGACATCGCAGCGTTCGTCGATTTCATCGATTTCGCCCCGGGCTTGCTCCGGGGACATGTAGCCAGGAGTGCCCAAGACGGAACCACTCATGGATTCAGAGCTTCCACTGCTGCTGCGGATGGTCCTCAGTGAATTCTGGTTTCTTGGTTGTTTGTTGGGTGTGCTCTGATTCGGGTTCTTGATGAGCTTGGCAAAGCCCCAGTCCAAGACCTGCACTTCGCCGAATGCTCCGATCATGATGTTTGATGGTTTGAGGTCGCGATGAATGACACCACGGGCGTGAGCGAAGGAGATTGTCTGACACAAAGAACTGAATATTTGGATCAGATGGCCAAGATTCTCTTCGACGGTTCTTCGTCTTTTCAAAACATCGGTGAGGGTTTCGCCCTTGACCAGCTTCATGACAAAGAAAGGGCGGTCCCGTTCGTCTAAACCAGTTTCATAAATGGGCACGATGCCTGGGTGCTGGAGTTGGCCGGCAATCTGGGCTTCTTCAAGAAAACGAGCCATGGCCGAGTTTTCGTCGATCCGGTCGCGACGGATAACCTTGATGGCGACGTCTCTTTCTAAGCGATCATCTCGGGCGCGATAGACAATGCCCATACCACCTCGGGCAATCTCGTCCAGCAAACGAAATCGACCGCACCAACCGTTGTGCTCCGTCTCTTCTTCCTCATCGTCGTTTTGGGAAAAGACTTCCCCCAATCCCAAGTCCCAGACAGATTCCACGTCTTCTTCTTCGAAGGCTGACTCGTCTTTGTCTTCTTCGTGACTCATCTAGCGCAGGAGATCCAGAAGCTTCAGACATTCTTCGTCGACCGAAGCCAAGGATTGAGGATTGTGATATAGCACTTCTTCTCGCAGGGCTCGTTTGAATTCAGCTCTCGCCTTGCGGTATTCCACATGGGCAACATCGGCATCCATGCCAAGGTCGGCGGCAATCTTTCGAATTGGTAATCCTGAGCCAAATCGCAATTTGAGAATCTCCACCCGGCGCAGGCTATCTTCGCCTTCTAAGGCAGCTTGGGTTTGGTGCCTTTCACCGGCTCTGGACAACATGGTTTTTGCCCATGCTTTGTCGAATGCTGTGGCGATGCTCTCGTTCTCGGCTTCAACAACGTTGAGAACGGAATCACCCTGACTTTTTTCGGCAGGGGACTCTCGCCGCTCTTCATAACGTCGCGCGATGTTACGAACGACGGCGAAAAGAAAGCTGCGAAATCGCCCTTGGCCATTGGCTTCGACCCGAGCCAAGGGGCCTTCTGGTCGGAGGCATTCCAAGAAGACGTCTTGCACGGCGTCGTCATACCATTTCCACATGGGGCCTTGTCGCCATCGAGCGCTCAAATAGGCGCGAACGATGGATAGGTACTGCCTGGCAAATTCTGAGCGTGCTTCTTCGTCGCCACCCGCGGCTTTCGCGACCATGGTCCAGCATGTGACATCGCTTTTTGGCACCGGAGTCTCCGAAAGTTACGTTCTTTGTCTTTTGCCTCAACTCGGATGGGATCTGTGAACCTCATGGGACCGGAAATCCGCCCTGAATTCGGCAACTCTCATAAGTTTAGCTTGCCATGCGGACGACAGCGAGCCATGGGAAAGAACTTTTTCTTTCGGTCTTTTCTCCGTGAGATCGAGCCCAATTCAAGAAAAATTAGAATTCCATTTCGAAAACGCAATCAGAGCGGATGAGTCTTTGTTGTTGGAGTTTGCACCATTCTTCGGCCCTCCAGCCGACTTTTGGCCTTTGCCAGGGTGGAAACAGCCCGTTTGTCGTCGATAAGCCGAGACCTCCCAGGCACGGGGTGGTCAAGGGCGCACTTATCTGGGAAATGGGCATAGGAGCCCAGTGATACCTCGATGGAGGTTTCACTGGGCTTTTTTTCGCTCTTTCCCACTGCAAAAACCCCCCAATGACCCAGAATGGATTAGGTCAGGGCTTGTTCCTGAGATGGTGGCATTCCAAAGATATTTCTTGACAGGGCATGGAGTCAAAGATGGGGAAGACGGCCCCGGCGGGGGCGAGAAAGTGAATAATTCGTTTCGGTGGGATTCTTCTATGGACATGGGCGTGGTGGGTCCTCGATAATTGGGCCATGAATGAGGAATCACAACACGAGAATCTGGTGCGCCAGACAGTCCGTCAGTTGAGAAATCTCTCTCTTAGAGCTGAAAGACGGGAGGTTTTGGACGTACTCCGCTTGGCAGACGAGGCGGCCTATTCTGAGGTTATGGAACTCATGCGTTTGGACCCCACTCTTCAGTTGGGCTCAGCCCACTCCCATGCTGACAATCTGAGTGATTTGACCTTTGTTGGCGAAAAGGTAGAGGATGATGGGGGCGTCGGGGTCCTTCCTGCAGCGATGCCTCAGACTCAGGTGGGGGAGTTTCGCATCATCAGGCAGATTGGTACCGGTGGCATGGGGCTGGTCTATGAAGCAGAGCAAGAAAATCCGAATCGCCGGGTTGCCCTGAAAGTGATGCGTGCGGATTTGATGAGCGAGGGTCTCCGAGAGCGATTTCAGTTCGAGGCGGAGATCTTGGGGCGCTTAGATCATCCAAATATTGCCAGAATCTTCGCCAGTGGATGGCAGGAAACAGCCGTCGGTAAGCAGCCTTGGTTCGCTATGGAATTAGTCGCAGGTTTGAGCATTCTGGCCTATGTCCAGGAAGAGAATCTGAGCTTGGAAGAGAAGGTTGCCCTATTTTTGGGGGTGATTGAAGGGGTTCATGGGGCTCATCAAAGAGGCGTTATACATCGAGATTTGAAACCAGCGAATGTGATGGTCAATGACGAAGGCCGGGTAAAGGTCTTGGATTTCGGACTTGCCAAGCTGGCAGATTCCACGATGGATGCCATGAAGACCCAGACCGGGCAATTGGTGGGCACTCTCAACTATATGAGCCCAGAGCAGGCCGGAGGGGATTCTGATGAACTCGATGTTCGAACCGATGTCTACTCTCTCGGTTGTGTACTCTATGAACTTCTGAGTGGTGAAGTCCCGGTGGACACCCGGGGCCAAAACCTGACCAGGTCGATTGTCGAGATTCAAGAGAAGACTCCAGTTGAACTCGGTATCATCAACCCGGCATGTCGCGGCGATCTGGCACTCATTGTGAGCAAGGCCATCGCTAAGGACAAAGAAATGCGCTACGGATCGGCCGCCGCCTTGGGAGATGATCTCCGTCGATTCTTGGCCAATGAAGCGATCGTCGCTAGGCCTCCTTCCGCGTGGTATCAGCTCAGGAAACTGGGGCAAAGAAATCGCGTGGCGTTTCTTGCGGTTGCGGGCGTGTTAGTTGCGATCATTGTTGGGGGTGTCGTATCGTTGAAGTTTGCTGTGGAGGCGGAAGAACACGCCCGGATCGCCGAGAGCGAAAAACAGCGGGCGGAGATGGAGTCAAGGAAGCGACTCCGCTTGGCAGAAGAGGCGAGGCGAGAATCAGAAAGAGCGGAGGCTGAGGCGAAGGCTCGACTTAAGGCAACAGAAAGATCGAATCGATACTCCCAATTCATCATCGAGACGTTTGCCAATATCGATCCCAATATTGCCAGGGGAAAGGAGATTTCTCTGCGTCAGGCCATGCAGGAAGTGGAGGCAAAATTCGAAAAGAGTCTGGGCGATGATCCTGAGAGTCTAGCGCGCTTACATGGTTTTTTTGCCACTATGAGTGAAAGTCTTGGTGATCCAGAGGGGGCTCTTGATCACGCGAAGAAAGCGGCCGGCCTTCTGGAGCGTTTTCCCCAAGAGACAAGAATTCTTGCCCAAGTGGAGAAAATCTGGGCTTTGAGTTTGGCGAGGCTGGGGCATGTTGAAGAGGCGGAGTTTCATTTGAATCGGGTTGAAGAAATCCTGAAGGCTGATGGCCTGGAAGAGGGGACGATGGCAGCTACCCTCTTGGCGGACAAGGCGGAACTCTATGAGCGAATGGGGCGCTACAAAGACGGCCTTTCTCTTGCGGATAGAGCCCTTGCTCTCCGCTTGAAGATTTTCGGGCCCGATCATGAAGATGTCATCATGAGTCGATTTATCCGAGCGTCGATCTTAACGGCTATGGAGAACTTCGACTTGGCTAAGGAAGAGGCGACTCGTTGTCTTGAATATCGTGCAGCAAACTTGCCGAGGAATCATCCCTTGGTGGCCGAGGCGCACAATCTCATGGCCCGTATTGCGGTGGGGCGGGGAGAAATTCAGTCTTCGATTGAGCACACTCAAGCAGCCATTGCCATCCAGAAGATTGTCTTTCCTGAAGGTGGCAGACCACTCCGAGCGAATCTCATGAACTTGGGGTTTCTTTATATGCAAGAGGGGAAGCTCGAGCTCGCCAGGGAAACTTTGAAAGCGGCATTGCACGCTTACGAGACCTCTGATGGTCAACAAGATCCAGTGGGGTTTTCCGTCTGTTACATCACTCTCTCGGATATCTATGACCAGCAAGGGGAATTGGGATTGGCTTTGGATGCCATTTCTCAGGCGGTGGCCTTGCTTCAGTCTCACCCTGGAGTGGCCCCCATCAATTTGGCTCACGCGCTTAGTCGCAAAGGATCATACTTGTCCGCTAAGGAGTCGGAACCGCTCTACCGACAGGCTCGGGACTTGTTCAGGAAGTCGGAATCGAGGACATCGCCCAATGCCTTGACAGCGTCTCGTCACCTCACGGCTGCTCTCATGAAGCAGGAGAAGTTCATAGAATGCCGCGACCTCTTAGAGGAGTTGCGAACTGAAATTGACAGTGCCAAGAACATCCCATTTCGGGAACGCATGGCAATTCATGTCAATCTTGGACTTACCTATGACAAACTGAAAATGTTTGCCAAGGCCGAAGAGTCTCTCCTCTATATTTACCGGCTTTGCCAAGAAGCTGGCCCACCCGCAGCCAGATCTTTGGCCGCGGTGAAGAAGAACCTCTTCGATTTCTACAGACGCTTGGGCAAGAAAGAAAAAGCAGCCAATTTCAAACCCTGATCCGACGGCTTCATAAGGTTGCGGTTCCCAGTTAGCGAATTTTCTGGGCAAGATCACAGCTCATATCGTTTTTTCCCGTTGGGGCAAGGTGCGGATCATGAGGAAGGGAATGATGAGGATGACTGCGCCTACCACATAGGGGCTTGCATAGCTGAATCGCCAATAGAGGAGTCCCCCCAGGACAGGACCAACAGTTCGCCCCAAAGCACCGATAGAGCGATAGACACCGATGATCCGACCTTGCTCGTGTTCCGGAGCATAGAAGGAAACCAAGGACGTGAGACAAGGGATGACCATGGCAGAACCGGTGGCCATGAGGCTAAGCCCGACATAGAGCAAAAAGACGCTTCCCAAGTTGCCGGCCATGGCAATCAAAATGAGCCCAGGGATGAGAATCTTGAGCCCCTTTTGGGTGACGACTGATTCACCGATCAATGCTGCCTTTCGTCTGACGTAACCTCCTTGTACCATCGATAGGACGACACCAATGAACACGAAAAGCATGCCGTTTTCTGCCGCGCTGTAGTCCAGCTTTTCGAACGTCAAGAAGGTCAGCATGTTTTCGGCGGCACCAAAAGCCGAAAGGAAAATGAAATTGACCCAAACGACGGCAGATACCCCAGGATAGCTTTCCATGTGGAAGAGCTTGATGGGGTTGATGGTGCGATAGAGTTTACCTTTGCCTCGTTTCTCGGGAGGAAGAGTCTCTGGGAATTTTCTCAGGACGAAAACAAAGTTCCAGACGCAAAGGAGAAAAGCGATCAGAGCCGGAGCAGAGAAGGGGTTGATACCCCAATCGGAGCCTCCACTGAGCCACTGGTGAAGAGGAATAAATGCGGCGCTAAGTCCGCCAATTGCCGGCCCCAAGATGAATCCGAGACCAAAGGCAATGCCAATGATGGCCATACCTTTGGAGCGAGTTTGCTCGGTGGTGGTATCAGAAACCGCTGCAGTGGCTGTTGTGATATTGCTGCCCATGAGACCGGAGAGCAAACGTGAAATGACGAGCAGCAAGAAGCTGCCAGAAAACACCCAAATCAAATAGGCCACAGCATTGCCGAGAATCGAGAAGAGCAAGATGGGGCGGCGACCGACGCGGTCGGACACAGCTCCAAAGACTGGAGCCATGGCGAATTGAAGAAAGGAGTAGAGGAAGACTAAGAGTCCGCCGAATAGGGCCATAGTGGCTTTTGGGTTGTCTGAACCTCCGGTGATGCCCCGAATTCCTTCCATGAGGGCACCGAACAGACCGGTCTCACCTTCTATGGCATTGTAGTAGTTGAGCATCTCTGGGAAGAGGGGAAACATGATGGAGAAACCGATGAGATCGATGAACAAAGTCAGGAACATCGTTTTCAGAACACTTCGGTCTTTGGGTGAAAGGGCTCCGTCAGGATACTTGTCTAACCCAAGGTAGGGGCATGTCTCGCATTGCTTGGGGGCGTGGCAACACCCCTGTTCGGGAACTTCAATGGGACAAGCACGGGGAATCGGGAGTTCTGGGGAAGTAGGTGTTGCTGAAGTAGACTCATCCTGAGGTAACATGACATCTTTGGCAAAGTCCTGTGCCCAATCCTCATCGTCATTGAGGCATCTCACCACATGGAACTCGCTCCCACCATGTCTCAAGAATATCTCTCTCAGGCCGATACCTACCTCTTCTTGGGTTTCTAAATTGTCGACCACGAATGCTGGGCAAACCACGGTGATTTTCTTGACCCCATTTTGGGCCATCTGGATGATTGTCTCTTCCGTACTTGGTGCTAACCAAGGTTCCCGACCGAATCTTGACTGGAAGGTGAGGTGAGTGTGTTTCGGATTGTGCTTGGTTCCCTGTGCTAAGAGGGTGGCGGTTTCGACGCATTGATCGAAGTAGGGGTCGCCTCCTCGGATGCGGCGGATGGGATAGCCATGAAAAGAGAAGAGCAATTCTTCAGGAGGATCCGCTTCGAGGCTCTCGTTGATCTTCTGGACTGTGTTGTTGATATAGGCCGGACTCTTGTGGAAGTTCTCGACAAAGGTGATCTCCATTGGCCCTATTTCTCTCAGCGCCTTGTCGAGGGCATCTCTGCAAGAAAGTGTGGTGGCTTCGCAAAACTGAGGAAACATGGGAATCACCCGGACATGCTCGCAACCCCTGTCCTTTAGTTCTCTCAGTTGTGAGGTGACGGAAGGGGGGCTGAGAATGTAGGAGAAGGCTAGTTCTATTTGCGTTCCATCAATGTGGGTTTGAAGCTTCTCAACAAATGATTCCGTAAACTGAAACAGCGGAAAGGTGGAGCCAGTCCAAATGCTTCTGTAGGCCGCGGCCGATTTGGGGGAGCGAGAAGGGAGGATGAAGAGGTTCAGCACCAGTTTCCACACCAAATCTTGTTTGTCGACCACACGGGGGTCGCCAAGAAATTCTCGGAGGTATTCCTTCACATCGCTGACTTGGGGGCTTTTGGGAGAGCCCAATTGAATCAAGAGAATACCGAGTTTCTTCATGTCGCACTCTTATGGTTGTATCTAGTCGCGGGATCTCTTGAAAGGAATCGCTTCCCAGGAATTGAAGAGACATGGGCACTATCACTTAGAATCACAGGACTTGTTGGTGAGTCCATCCAAGCGCGCATTTGTTAAATGGCCTTTTATCAACTCTTGAAGTTGAACGAAGACCTGTGTCACCGCACAACCCCCACTGGCAGGACAATTGCCTTCGACTTGAGTCTCACAGACGTTCATGGCCAGAGGACCTTCGAGAGCTTCAAGAATTTGGAGGAGGTCAATTTCCTTGGCTGGACGTCCCAGAGAATAACCACGCTTGGCTCCTCGATGGGCTTGAACAATACCAAAGCGGGTCAGGGACTGAAGGATGTTTGATAAGTAGTTGGCTGGGGCCCCAATTCCTTCAGCGATATCCACCAGAACGACGGGGCAATGCTCACTTTGCTCCGCTAAGAAGACAGTGGCACGAATGGCGTATTCCGTGCCGCGATTGATCTGCATGGGTAATTCCTTTCAGTCCCAACCTGACCCTGAGGTCTTCTCATTCATTTTGTTGGCAAATCTCTGACTTTCAAGATATAGTCACTCAACTCACTCACTTGAGTGACTTTGACAACTTGATCCTTCCTAAACCCTCGGAGTTAGCTCATGAACCTCATGTCGTGGATAGACAAACGTCAGCAATGGTGGAAGGTCTTTGTCATCATCTTCACCATCAGCATCAGTGTCGTGGGATATATTGGTTATCAGACTTACGAATATGCTCCCCCTCTCGCTGATTTCCGCTCCGACACCGGTGAGCTTGTTTTTTCTGGCAAAGCCATCACGGATGGTCAACAAATCTTTCTGCGTTATGGGCTTATGGACTATGGAACTTTCTTAGGCGACGGAGCACTTCGGGGCCCAGATTTCACGGCGGAGGCTCTTAATCGCGCAGCCAAGGCGATGAACAAGTTTCATGAGGCTGAGTGGTTGGAGAAGATGCCTGACGAGGAGAATCGAAAGGTCATTGTTCAATCACTTGTGCAGGCTGAGATCAAAGAAAACCGCTACGACGAAGTCAGCAACACAGTGACTCTGACGAAGGCTCAGGTTGCGGCCTGGGAGGACTTGCTTCAATTTAATACTGAGAGGTTTGCCGAGGGCGGTCCTTTGGCGGGCAAGGAAGCCTTTAAGCCGGAAAACTACATCACTGACCCACAAGAAATCGCGGATCTCACGGCTTTCTTCTTTTGGGGTGGGTGGCTCTGCGGGGCGGAGCGGCCAGGCTTTGACTACAGCTATACCCAGAATTGGCCTTTTGATCCTCTTGCTGGCAACGCTCCCGCTGCGGGGGTGATGTTCTGGAGCGTGATTGGCGGGTTGGTATTGATTCTATCCATGGGGCTTGTGTTCTACTTGTACGGCAAGCTCGATCGGGAATCTGTTTTTGAAGCTCAAGAATCCAAGACGCCACCGATGACAACAATCGAGGACATCGATCGGGCGCGCCCGACGCAGACACAACGAGCATGCTACAAATTTATGGCCGTAGCTTCGCTCTTGTTCTTGGTGCAAATTCTCGCGGGACTCATGGCCATCTCAGATTTCGTCGGGCTCTTCGACAACATCGGTATTGATCTGACGGCCATTTTTCCTGTGACAGTGACCCGGGCATGGCATTCTCAAATTTCTGTTCTTTGGATTGCTGTTTGTTGGTTTGCTGCTTCTATTTGGGTGTTGCCCCTCATTTGCCGGCCTGAACCCAAGAATCAGTTGGCATGGATTAACGGCTTGTTTTGGATGCTTGTGATTGTGGCTTTGGGAACTGCCATTGGGATTCCCTTGGGTGTTCACGGCTTTTTCGGTGACATGTGGCGTTGGTTCGGGAATCAAGGCTGGGAGTTCATGCAGTTGGGTAGAGTGTTTCAATACTTGCTCTACGCCGCTTTTGTCGTCTGGTTTGTCATTGTCTATCGCGGACTGTGGCCAGTGCTACGAAGACGAGAAAGTTGGTCTTTGCCGAATTGGATGATCTACTCCATTGCGGGTATCATCTTCATGTTTACTGCTGGCTTCGTGGCGAATACGGATACGAATTTTGTCATCGCCGATTTTTGGCGTTGGTGCACAATCCACATGTGGGTGGAAGCATTCTTTGAGCTATTTACCACCGTCCTTTTGGCTTACTTCCTCTACATCATGGGCTTCGTCAGTCACATGGTGGCGGCACGGGTCGTGTATCTCTCAGCGATCCTCTTCCTTGGTTCGGGTCTCATTGGTATTAGCCACAACTTCTACTGGAATGCGAAATCTGTTGAGACATTGGCCTTGGGTGGTGTGCTCTCGACCTTGCAAATTACTCCACTTGTGTTGTTGACTGTGGAAGCGTGGAAGTTCAGGCACATGCCTCAAAGTCGTATCGCGCAAATGAAGAAGAAGAGCGGCAAGGATGCGATCTTTGGGCTTGGGGACGCATTTCTTTTCTTGGTTGGTGTGAACTTCTGGAATTTCATGGGTGCCGGTGTCCTTGGGTTCATGATCAATTTGCCAATCGTAAATTACTACCAACATGCTACCTACCTCACGGTCAATCATGGGCATGCAGCACTCTTTGGTGTTTATGGCAACTTGGCGATTGCATCCATGTTGTTTTGTGGCAGATGGGTCATCAAGCCAGAGAAATGGAATGGACGTCTGGTGAGGCGCGCATTCTGGTGGCTCAATCTCGGTTTGGTTCTGATGCTTATTATGGACTTGTTCCCAGTTGGCGTTCATCAACTTTGGACTGTGATGGATGAAGGCTATGCTTTCGCCCGATCCCAAGATTACATTCATGGCGAGATGTTTCAGCGGTTCACATGGCTGAGAGGTTTTGGCGTGGCCGCCTTTACCTTTGGCGGAGTCTTGCCCTTGGTGTGGTTCATGGTGACACGGTGGTTCCATTTGAAACCAAGAAGCGAAATCGAAGTGGAACCCTTTGTGGTACCGCCCACTGTCTTGGCTGTTATGCCTGGGACCAAAGGGGACAAGAATGGGGAGGAACCGGGAGTTTAGCCCGACTCACCTCAGAGACTTTGGTGCCCCAGCCATGTGGCCAGGAATTCGGATTGGATGTGGTAAGTGCAAAATACTGCCATGATGTGTCTACTTTTGGATACTCTTGATCTCCGAATTAGGCCACTCGATTGTGCCTGACTTTTTACTATTTGTGTCGTTAACCTGTTAAATATCAGTATGTTATGGGTTGTGTTTGATGTTGGCATGGCGTGTGCGAAGGGAAAGGGGATGACAAAAAGCTGTCGTCGCAATAGTTCCGTTTCTCTCGAAAGGAGACGTTCCATGACGATCAAGACATTCCTCAGCACCGCAGCCTTCGCATTACTTCTCACGGCGCTTTCCACTCCAGCCAGCGCCCAGAGCTTTGGTGCCAGTTTTGGAGGTCATGACGGTGGATTCAGTATCAGCATCGGGGGCCACGGAGGAGGCTACTACAATAGCTACGGTGGGAACTACGGCGGAAGTCATGGCTATTCCTGGAACCGAGGTCACAATTCCTATTCCGGCGGCCACAATTCCTACTATCGCCCCAGCTACAACCGCCACTATTCGAGTCGTCCAAGCCACCGCAGGAGTTATCGTTCGCGAAGTCACAGTCGTTCAACGTATCGGCCTCGCCACGGATCCTACCGATCGTCGTACAATCGTCACGGTCGCAGACACTGATCTGACCTCAGCCGACTTTCTCTCATTGTAGATTTGGTCCGTGCGCTCAGAAACCAAAGCCTCCTTGCACCTATAATCTTAGGTCAAGGAGGCTTTTCTCGTGCCAAAGTGGATGAGCCCATTGCGCCTACCGAACATGTCGAGTCTTCTTTTTTCCTAGGGCCAATAAACTTGAGAATAGGTGTATCATTCATCTGGTCTGTGACTTCGTTGAGATTGGAGACGAGATGTTTGATGAAACACGGAGGCGATTCGTTGCCGCTTTAGGAATGTTTGGGGTGGCCTCTGCGAGTTCCGGAAATCCTCTTTCAGGAGTATCCGGCTCAACCCAAGAAGAGCAGGAAGAAAAACGCAAGAAGAAACAGAAAATGAAGGGGATGAAGAGTGGCCAGGAACATGGCAAGTCCATGGACACCATGATGAATCCTCTCGAAGATCGTTTTCCGCGCAATGATCCAACAATTGCTCTTTCGAAGCCGCCCAAGCTTATGGGGCGTCAAATGGGCCGGATCGAGACTCCCGGGATTGAACCACTTGGATTCGAGATGGATGGTTCGGTGAAGGTATTTCATCTTATTGCACAACCGGTGGAGAAAGTGATTTCGAGTGGGATGTCTATGTCTCAGGTCGATCAGCGGATGAACATCCCCAAGCCGTTTCAGCGTTTTCGCCCAAGACCAAGCCAACCGAAGAAAATGGTTTGCTGGGGTTACAACGGAACCACTTGCGGGCCAACTTTGGAGGCGACGGAAGGCGAGCGCGTTCGTATTGTGTTCAAGAACGAATTGCCAGAACCAACATCGATTCACTGGCACGGGTTTGAAATTCCATTCTCTGAAGATGGTGCCTCGGGATATTTCCCCTTTGAGGCCCGACGTCCGGTCTTGCCTGGGGAGACAGATGTCTATGAGTTTGACCTCATCCAATCGGGAACGCTCATGTATCACACTGGCTTCAATGTCATGAAGCAGGAGGGGATGGGAGTCTCTGGCATGTTCGTGATTCACCCGAAGAAGGAAGAGCAACCCCCTGACCATGATTTTGCCATCATGTTGCAGCAGTGGAGCTTTCGTCCAGGAAATCCGAATCCCGATGTTGTTCCCATGGAGCCGACCTTTGCCACTTTCAATGGTCTCACCGCACCTGATATCCCCATGCTGGAAGTTAAGCAAGGGGATCGGGTTCGCATTCGATTCGGAAACCTCAGCCTCCTGTATCACCCGATCCACATTCACGGTCACATTTTTGAAATCGTTGGGACCATTGGCGGTTCGATTCCAAGAGCAGCCCGAATGAGAGAAGCGACGGTCACCATTGGACCAGGAGAGACTCGGGATATCGAATTCGTCGCCTGGAATCCTGGGACCTGGAGAATGCACTGTCATGTCTTGCATCATCTGATGAACCAGATGGCCGATCAACCTATGGGAATCGCTCCTCCCGAAGGCATGTTCACTCACATGAATGTGCGTCCCAAAGACCCTGGCTATGATCCAAAAGACCGAAAAGCCAACTGGAGCTATCCACCAAAGGAAGAGAGGATCTAACAGTGAAGAATCTCAGTTGTTTGATTTTGCTCGTCCTGTCCGGGTGCGTGGCCGTCGATCCCGCGCCATCATGGCGTCGTGTTCATGAGCTAAGCGAAGAGCGTATTGACGCCGACACTGTTTGGATTCGCTCGGACGATGAAGCTCAATTGGTTGAGCAAACCGTTGAGGCGATGTTGAAGGATGGTCTGACCCGGGACGAGAGTCTACGAATAGCAGTCCTTAAGAACCTTCGACTGCAAGCTCGCTTTAACGATCTCGGCGTGGCCACGGCGGCTGTTGTTGAAGCATCGTTACCAACGAACCCAACACTTGATGGTTGGTTAGGTCTTCCCGGGCGGTCCGGTGCGAGTTCTTTAGGGTTGGTCGCTTGGCTATCCGACCTTTGGATCATTCCTCAACGAAGCGCCGTTGCTGAACTCATGGCACAACGTACAGAATACGTTGTCACGATTGACATCATGAACACGGCGATCCGTGGAGCCTCCTCGTGGGATCGTCTTGTGGCAGCGCAACAAGCATTAGGCATGACTCAGGAGCTGCTACAGGTGCGTCGAGATCATGCTCAACGGGTTGCCATACGTTTTGCTCATGGGCTTGATGATTCTGCTACCTTAGATGAGGCTAAAGCTATGGTGGCGGAAGAACAGGTTGCCTTGCAAAAGGCGAAGCAGGATCTGACCCAGGCCCGGACCAATATGTCGGCGATCCTGGCAACTCCTGAAGTTTGGCGACATGTCCCTTCAAACGCCTCCCTCTCTCCAACTCCGTCTCCAAAAATGCAAGTGAGCGATTCGATCGAATTCGGCATGTCCAACAGGTTGGACTTGCTTGCTGGGCGGGTAGAGGTCGAGCAAGCGACGCGAGCCGTCGGTTTGGAAGATGCCCTTATCTGGCGATCTGTTTCTCTTGGTACTAACAAGGAAGGGCAATTCTCTCGGGTCTACGACTCGAATGTTGAGGCTGACGAGTCATTTGGGCCGACGATTTCTATTGAGATACCCATTTTCAATCAGAATCAGGCTGGGCGAGCTGCTGCATCATTCGAGCTTCAACGGGCAATCAAACTGCTTGATGCGGCTCGGGTGCGGGCAACAAAGGAAATTGTAGATTCTTTTCAGCGCTATGAAAACTCGAATGAGAGTTTGCGAAATCTGGAAGAAATTGCTCGACCTGCCATTGTGTCTCGGCTCAAGTACATGGAAGAGTGGAACCTGAAAATGCAGGTGCCATTTCTGGAGGTGCTCGCCGCCCGCGAAAAACTCATAGCTGTAGATATGGAAATCAATATGGTGCGCGAAGAAAGAAACAACAGTTGGCGGGAGCTTGAGTTCGCAACCAAGGGCGGTGAAAAGCGGTAGCCAAGGAAAGGCCACCTTCCCCTCCCCGCAGGGCTTCAACTCTATTATTTTCGAGTTGTTCCCCCGTGGAGATTCACTTCTCTCAATAAGATGCGAATATTTTACCGCCCTCTGTCGTTGGAG
>WFTN01000517.1 GCA_015485455.1 Planctomycetota bacterium
CAATGCCAACCAATGGCCCCAAGCCGCTATCCAACCAGAACAATACCGAAGAGGCGGATTCACTGCTTCGGATGCGCCAACTTCCGTTACGCCCCGATCGTTAGCCTTCAACTAAGGCAACTTCCCACTACTTCACAAGGTCTAACCCGGCATGGAGCCTCAACTCTTCTCCAGCGCCGTGGCCGGAAGGATTGCGGCAGGGTACCATCAGAATGTTAAGATATTCCCGAACTCACACATCCCAAAGAAAATAGGACTGCAATTCCCATGTTGACACTCATTTGCACCGAGACATGAGGCACTTGCCGCAAGGCGGTCGCCCTGCTAAATGAACGAGAGATTGCGTTTCGATACCGCGAGTATCAGGAAGAAATATTGGATGTCTGCGAACTTCAAAACTTGTTCAAAGATCTAGCCATGACGCCGCAACAGCTTCTTCGGAGAGGCGATGCCAAAAAATTAGGCCTAAGCGGAAACGAAACAGCCGAGAAGTTGATTGAACTCATGGCGAAACACCCGACTCTACTTCAACGCCCTATCCTTGCGGGCAATGGCAGAGCCATGTTGGGACGCCCCGTTGAAAACCTTCTCGAGATGATTTGAGCGTCTCCTTATTTGGAACTAAGAAGGATAGATCTGAGGTCTTCATACGAGAGACCAAAGAAAGGAACCATGTATCGGACAGAATCTACCTGTTCGCCTTAACGAACCAAGGCCTTCCATTCGACGCTCGAAACAGAATCACAACCATGCCCGTTAACACAGAAATCAAAGCTAAGGTCCACGACATGAATGCCCTGCGGGCACTTGCCCAGGACTTGGCGACCTGTCCCATGGAAGTCATCCTCCAAGAAGATGTGTTCTTCAAAGTTCCTCATGGCCGACTCAAGCTGCGAATATTTTCAGACAAAAGTGCCGAGCTCATTCAATATGAACGCCCCGACACCGCAAAATCGAAACAATCCCACTACCAGATTTATCCCATTTCCAACCCCCAGGAGTTTCGCCTCCTGATGGCAAAGTCTTTGGGGGAAACCGTCGTGGTGAAGAAACGCAGAGAACTCTACCTTGTTGGGCAGACCCGCATTCACTTGGACGAAGTCGAAGGACTTGGCAACTTCATGGAATTAGAAGTTGTCCTGACCAAAGATCAAGACGCCACCTATGGCCAAAGGATTGCCCAAGATCTCATGAAAAAATTATCCATCAACGAAGAAGACTTGGAATCCTGCGCCTATGCAGATCTTTTGATCACCATGCTCGAATCTTAATGCCACCGCCATCCATCCCACCATTGAATCCATCGTCACCAGTCCCTGCAGTCAATAATGGACTAGGGTGAAAGCCCAAATTGGACCAAGTGATTTCAGGCTCTTGCACTCGAGTTTTTTCGTTGCTCTTGGGCCCGCAATCTCGATCGAGCCCCCCAGCAAAAGTGCCCTGATGCAACGCAGGAGCCAGCAACGCCAAGCGATTCTTACACCACCCTTTCTTCTCTTCGCCGAGATCTCTTGGGCTCAATGCCAACCCATGGAGCCAACCCCTATCCCTCCGGCACAATGGCATAGAGGCGAATTCAACAATTTGAATGAGCTATGGTCCTGAGTGAGCTCTGGCCAGGATTTAGTTGTCACGATCAGCCAAGCCCAAACGCTGGAGCAGCTTGGTTGCCTTGTCAGTGAGCCCCCTCAAGGCGAACCAAGCGAGGAGCCAATCGTCGAACCCACCCTTTCCACTGGTAAGGACATGCTTTAGGTCCACGAGCGTCGCTTCATCATGTCCCAACCTGTAAGAAACCAAGCCTCGCTCATAGCGCAACAAGAGCTCAAGTTCCACTTGATCATTGCTGGCCTTCACGTTTCCCGGAAGGAAGAAAGGCAAGATTTCTCTTTTTCCAGCGAATGATATGCCAGCAGTAAACGCTCTATGGGCTTCGGAGAGCTTGTCGGAACGAGAGAGTGCAACACCCTTTAGGTAGTACAAGAGAGGCTCACCCGATAAGACCGATATTTTCGATTGGCAATACTCTGCGGCTTTCTCATTTTCGTTCAGCTTGATCAAGACGTAGGCTTTCTTGACCACGTGATCCTTCGAGTTTGGCTGAAGCTCAATTAACTCTTCAACGGTGTCCAAGGCGCTGCGATATTCTCCCTGCCGAATCAAGATCAATTCCTTGGTGATCAAACACCCCACATGCTCTGGATTAGCTTGCAAAGCCCGGGAGATATCCGTCAAAGCGGGCCCCAGTCGGTTGGACTTTTGGCGAATGCGGGCACGAGACCACAAGGCAGGGATATAGTCAGCCTGAAGGGCGAGTGCCTGGCTCGCTGCGTCTTCCGCGGATTCGTCAGCACTAACCGCAGCATGAACTTCGGCAACCCGAACGAGAGTCCTTGGCGAAGCAGGATCTAACTCAAGGCTCCGCTCCGCTTCGAAGACCCTCACTTTCTCATCCCGTCTTAACCCTGAGATTATCGCCACCAGTATATGCGCTTCTGGGCACATTGGCTGAGAGTCCACCAGTTTTCGGGCGACCTCGGTTGCCCCACTCAGATCATCACTTGCGATAAAACATTTCGCTGTCGCCCAAAGCACAAAAGCATCATCAGGAGATTTTGATCTTGCAGCCAACACAGTCTTAAGAAGGGCGTCTATGGGCTGCCCAAGGTTCAATCCAGCAAGAGCAAGTCCGGCCTGAGCCAAAGCGTTATCATCGGTATTGACTGCCTTAAACGTGGTTTGAGCTCTCAAGGGATATCCCAACTCCAGTTCAAGTTGGCCCATGAGCAACCTTGTTCTTGGTCCATGGGCACTGAGAGGCAACTTCTCCAATCGCTGAAGAGCTTCACCCCTGCGCCCCAATTGACACAGCTTCCTAGCATTCCCAAGCTCCTGCGCTGCACTCCCTATCTCCATAGAAGACAAAGAGCCTTCCAGCGCGTTCCGATTCTTGATCGCCTTATCCAAGAGTTCACCGAGACCCTTATCAGCCGCCAAAATGGGATCTCTCTTTACCATGGCAGTCAAGAACCGAACTTGACGATCAACCGACCATAGGGGCCTCTCCTTCAACCGCCTCATATCAGCCTGCGCTCTTTCAAGAATCAAGATCCGATTGCGATGCCATTTGACTCGGTCAAGAACCAAAGAAACAACATCCGTGTCTTTGAAAACCGGCTTCCTCGCAAATCGGCGATAGCGTTCTGCGCTATCGGCTGGATCCGCAAGCATATCAATGGATTGATCAAATCTCAGAAGCTGGAGAAGAGCCACGAAACTGCGACCGGGTCGACTCTCCCTAAAGGCCCTATTTGACCGACTAAAAACACGAAACTCCTTCTCTACAGCATCGACCTTTTCGATTCCTTGCGACAAACGAGACCGAAATCCTTCAAGAGTCGAAACGTATTGCTCAAACTTGCGCTTCAACTCACTTCGCCAAGACGCGAGATCGGCGTCATCGCTAAGTCGCCATTCCCATTTTCTGGGGCCAACACACATATATGCCCAGTGAGTTGGAGTGGCATCGTACTCCGAGTTGACAACAGCAGTAAAATAGAAGTCGCCATGATTCGTAATTTTCGACTCATAGGCCCGATCTTGCTTCTTGGTAAAGCGCAACAATTGGGCCACCGAGGCCAATGGGCCGGATGTCCATGCGACTCGTACACTTGCCGATGTCTTCGCCCGTCCACGCATGCTGTTTTTCCAAGTTTGCTTCACTTGGTTCAAAGTTACATCGGGAACACTCTCCGAATCAGGAGCGTACAACTTGAACATAAGCTTGAACGCGGATGGACTAAAAATTCGACCCGTCCCTCGGCAAGGCCCATCCCAAACGCTCACCATTTCGATCATCTGACGACGCGGCACTGCTCGCGTATCGAGCCCGGTTGTGCGACAGCTTCGGCAAATCCCAAAAATGCTGGCACGATACTGAAACCACTTACGGAGCTGAACCTTCAGGTTCGAGCGAACTTTCTTGGGTACGTAAGATTCTGTTTGAGCGCCAATTTGTTGGCAGAATAGGCACAGGATTAGAATCACACATGCACGGCAAGTTATCTTCAAGGTCTTTCCCTTCCGAATTTTCAACAGTCTTGCTTGGAGTGGATGCCCCAACTACTCATGAATACCAAGGCAACGCATAGTTATTGGGGAAAACGCCTCTCAGGGCCAAAGCGAACAAGAAAACAAGAAAACACGAAAGAAACTGTTCGAATCGCCAATTCCCACCGTCTCCAGATGACAACACAATGAAATGGTCTAAGATCGCAAGATGTGATCTTTTCCAGAGAAAGAGAACCTCCTATGACCCGATCTCAGTCCCAATCACACGACAATACCCGTGATCTCCTCAAGAGTACCCATGAAGGTGACGAAACGGCGCTCCAGACCCTCTTGGCCAGACATATGCCATGGATCCGGCAGGTTGTGCGTCAGCGCATTGGTCCAGAGATTCGGGTTGAATTCGACAGCGTGGATGTGGTTCAAGAAACCGTCCTAAGGGTACTCAAGAGCGGCCCTAAATACCTCGTTTCTGACCCCAAAGCCTTTCGGGCCCTCACCGCCCGCATCGCTATCAATGTCCTAATCGACAAACATCGAGGACTCCAAGCCGAAAAACGAGGAACTCAGAGGATCATTGACTTAGATCGCATGGACTCCATCGACGGACCAGGAACAGAAGCCGGCAAGAGAGAATCCATGGCCATCTTGGATGTCGCCCTTGAACTCATATCTCAAACAGACCGGGAAGTCATTGAACTTCGGCAATTCCAGAATCTCAGTTTCGACGACTTAGCCAAGACAATCAACTCTACCCCCGATGCGGCGCGAATGCGCTTCGGAAGAGCCCTCAAGCGCCTCGCCAAGAAAGTGGCTGAACTCAAGAAAAAGGGGTTACCACCCAGCGTCGAGATGTGAAAAATTCACCCACATCAAGAAAATCCCAAAAGCAAACAAAACAGCTATGGTGACTCTCGCAGCTGCCCATGAAGGGCTTGGATGATGCGGTTGTAACGCTGACGAGCGGCGTCTGCGCTCACATCCATCTTCTTGGCGATTGTGGGCCAAGTTTCGCCTTCTGTATCTCGCAACCGCAGCAGCTCTTGATCAGCTGAAGGCAAGGATTGAACTTTATTCTTCATTTTTTCAATACGCTCCCGTTTCCCCAAATCCGTCAAGGCTCCATCCTGGTCATTGAGAAACCGTTTGTCAC
>WFTN01000518.1 GCA_015485455.1 Planctomycetota bacterium
ATTGGATGGCAAAGAAGTTGCCGTCCGTTCCTGTCGCCGAAGCGAAATTCGCCGGGCCAATGAATGGCGAAGCCAATGTGGCAGGCAAGGTGGAAACACTTTGCGTGACTCCCGTTCCTCCAGCCATTGTTACAGTGCCAAAGGAAGGCTCAGCCCTAAGCTCTAAAGCTTGTGAACCGCTGCCACCCCCACTACCTGAACCGCCACCACCGCAGGCTACGAAGCCCGTAGCTGCAATCATGACGATCAGTACTTTTGTCAACGAGTGCATCGCACGTTGAGTCTTGATCATGTTTTCTCCAACGAGAGCAAACGAAACTCTCTTCACCAGTCTATGTTTTGTTGTTCAGCTTCTCTGAGCCAACAAGTCTATGTCAGCAATTCGGCACTCAAGGTTGCTCTGATACTTTCCCAATTGCTTCGTCAATCTACCAATTAGAACAGAAAAATGGCAGACGTTCTTATCCGGCTCGGGAATTCGATTTCGATCCCCTGCCCGGCCCCATGCTACAACGTTGTAACGACTTAGGACACCACCTCCAGAATTCCGGGTGCCCATCAACGACCCAAGGAGAATCGGACCCATAAAACATAAAACAAGTCACGAAGGATATAGAAGTGCCCTCTTGATGGGAATTAGGCTCCGCGCTTCACAAGGTGAAATGAAGCACAAGGTCATAAATGGCATGAGCGTAAACGCACACCGCCAGTCCCCGCATGAAGAATAGCTGGGCCAAAAGGAGACCAGCGACAAAGCGAAAGACCAAAAGAGGCCATTCCCAAGGGTCGCCGCCGGGCCCAACATGATGATAGACAGCAAATGCCACCGCCGATGAAAGGACAGGAATCAGGAGAGTTGTTGAGGCAGAAACGAAAGCTCGCCCTTTCGATTCGCTTTCGTCAAAAAAGGCGCAATAGGGATCCAACCCCAAGAGAAAAACGCAGCCACGCAACAGAATGAGTCGAAAAACGATCTCTTCGTAGACACCAGCCCCCACATCCAACAACGCCCCGGAAGTAGAAAACGGCGCCAAGTATGGTCGTGCTACAAACAGAATTGCTGGCGAAAGGAGCAAGGCGTAAACCGTGCATTCCGCCAAGAATGGAGGAAAGTACCGCAGGATCGAACGGGACCTATGCAGGTAATAAGCCACAGCCCCAAGGAACAAAAGAAGTAAGCCACCATGAAAAACCTGAATACCATGAGGGCCCAACCAAGTGAGTCCGTCCTTCAGCAACAAGTCGGCGGCGTTCCTATGAGGCTCATCAGTAATGATAAGCCCGATTTCGTAGACCACGAGCAAAGCAACAATCACAATGATGCTGAAGCTCTTGCTCCGCGTCCGCTGCAAATATTCTCGCAAAGATAAAGGGTGCGATTTTGCCATAGGGCTGATCTTAGAACTGCAAGAGCAAAACAAAAGGACAAGATTTCATCTTCACTGACTCTATCGTTCTTGGGGACGCTCAACATCGAACCGGGACTCTTACAGCAAGGAAACGCGTCCCCTTACCCTCGTATTATGCAGGGAGCCAGACTGTGATGCCAGGGTATCAGACAGACAGAAACCCCGAGAATTGGGAGCAGGACGTGGACGAATCCACAAACATCTTTGAATCCGACGTCGAGCTCACTGAGATCCGATCAGAGTGGAGCCTTCGCCCCCGTTCTTTCGCCGAGTTCGTTGGCCAAGACAACGTCAAGAACAACTTGGAGATTTACATCAAGGCAGCGCGCATGCGCAAAGAGCCCCTCGATCATCTTTTGCTCTCTGGCTTACCGGGACTCGGTAAGACCACACTGGCTGACATTGTCGCTCGGGAAATGGACGCCAATATCCATACAACATCGGGCCCCGCATTGGACAAACCCGGGGACTTGGCGGGCATGCTGACGAATCTTGAATCCGGCGACATTCTGTTCATTGACGAGATTCACCGACTCCCCGCTACAGTTGAAGAGTTTCTTTATTCAGCCATGGAAGACTTCAGCTTGGACATCGTACTCGACAATGGACCCCGAGGGCGAAGTGTTCGCATCGGAATCGAGAAGTTTACTCTCATTGGTGCCACGACCCGAGAAGGCCTCCTCTCTGCCCCTTTTCGTGATCGCTTCGGTGTCCAAGAGAAATTAGAGGTCTACCCCCCCCACCAACTCGAACAGATTTGCCACCGGTCAAGTGTCCTGCTCAACGTCGAGTTAGACAACTCCGGTCTTAAGCTTCTTTCTCAACATGCTCGCGGCACACCAAGAATCGTCAACCGTTTTCTCCGTCGCGTTCGTGACTTGGCACAGGTGGAGGAACGCCCCATCGTCACAGCGGAAATAGCGAAGCGGGGGCTTACGATGGTGGGAGTCGACGACAACGGACTCCAACGGATTGACCGGCAAATTATGGAGACCATTGCTCTGGCGGGAGGACGTCCGGTCGGCCTCAAGACCATCGCCGTCACAGTTGGCGAAGACGACCGGACCGTTGAAGATGTCTACGAGCCTCACCTGATCCGTTGTGGCTTTCTGCTGAAAACACCACGAGGCCGCTTGTTGACCGCTCCTGGATACAAAATCATCGGTCAACTTCCCCCTGGTGAGCAAGGTGACGAACACAGGGCACCTGCGACGGATTCCCAGGATGCCTAAGACTCTGTTTAGGTCTCGTTTCATCCTCGTTTGCGGCGTCATTCTTGCAAGTATTTTCCTCGTCATTGAGTTCAGCAGCAAAGCCCCCTCGACACCAAGCATCAATCTTCCCACCTTGGATATTGAAGGTCCAACCCAAGAGATACGCGTCTTACTCCGAAGTCACGGAGCACCACCGTGGATCTTAAGAAGTGAATCCCCCATTGTCTTTGCCAACAAACAGCATCAATCCAAAGCTCAAAAGGAATGGACGATCCATCGCCGTGGACACACCCTCACTCTCAATGGGCGACCATGGATTGGAAGCGCGACGATGAGCCGAGAGCAAAAGTTTCTCTTGAACGGAAAACAGCTCCATGGTCGGCTTCGCTTCTATCCAACGTCACTAGTAAAACGACCAGTTCTCTTCGTCCCTCTCCCTCGTTACTTGTCCCAAGTCTTGCCAGGAGAAATGCCTCTGTCCTATCCTCCCCAGGCCTTGGAGGCTCAGGTTATCGCGTCAAGGAGCTATGCTCTCGTGAAAATGAGGAGACGCGTGAGGAAATTGTGGGACCTTACGGATGGAGAAACATCTCAGATGTTTCAATCCATAGGAAAAAACAACTCCTTGGCCCAAGAGATTGTGAAGAAAACCGAAGGCATCGTGCTCACTGTCGACAAAAGCGTCCTTCCGGCTTACTTCAGCGCCAATTGTGGCGGCCACACCCGTAGCAACCAAGAGGCCTTCGGAGAGTCCCCATTGGATCCCCTCAAAGGAGTCCTCTGCCAACACTGTTCCTGGTCGAAAGACTACAGATGGTCAACGCGCATCTCATCCCAAGAACTCAGTCGCATAACAGAAATCGCCCTCCCCCAGATCAAATCCGTGGCCATATCCAAGGGACCCGGTTCTGGATACACCAATACCATCCGGCTAAGAACGGATTCTGGAACCACAAAAATCTCACCGAAGAGATTTCGAGCGCGTTTGGGCAATCGCCGAATCAAGAGTGACTGGGTCACAGGCATCGACTTAGGCCAAAATTCCCTTGTGATTGGAGGCCGTGGCTTTGGTCATGGCGTTGGTCTTTGCCAGAATGGCGCCAGTGGCATGGCCCGTCATGGCCACAGCGCTTTTGAAATCTTGAATCACTACTATCCTGGCGCGAGAATTCGCCAGGTACGAAAGACAATCACCCCATGAGCCCCAATGGTGTTTTCAGCTTCCAAGAGCTTCATCGCGCCCCAGAGACCTTAGCCCGATGTGGCAAAGTCACAACGAAACACGGTTCTTTTTCAACCCCTGCATTCATGCCTGTGGGAACCCAAGCCACGGTCAAAGGCCTCCTGCCTGAGCAAGTAGCTGACACGGGAGCCGAGATCATCTTGGCCAACACCTATCACCTTCACCTCCGCCCTGGAGAAGCCACTGTCAAAGAATTGGGGGGGCTGCACACCTTCATGAATTGGCAAGGGCCGATTTTAACCGACAGCGGCGGATTTCAAGTTTGGTCCCTCAGTGATTTGCGTTCTATCGATGATGGCGGCGTGTCCTTCAAGAGCCACTTGGATGGCAGCAACTTGCGCCTCGATCCGAAGATCGCCATGCAGATCCAAACGGACTTAGGCTCTGATATTATCATGAGCTTTGACGAATGCATGGACTACCCCATCGAAAGGAAGGCGGCTGAAGAAAGCCTGCAACGCACCCATGCTTGGGAAGAAAAAACCCTCGCCTACCACCCTCGGGATGGACGGGCCTTGTTTGCCATCATTCAAGGGGGCGTGTTTGAAGAGCTAAGAAAACAAAGCGCAGAATTTCTCTTAGGCTTACCCTTTGACGGCTATGCCATGGGTGGTCTCTTCATCGGTGAAATACGAGATGATTCCATGGCCATGTTGGAGCTTGTCGGCCAAATGATCCCCCCAGGCTTTCCACGCTATGTCATGGGAGTTGGCACTCCTTTAGAGATTCTCGACTGTGTAGCCCGGGGCTGGGACATGTTCGATTGTGTTTTACCCACGAGAAACGGTCGCCACGGTACGGCCATGACCATGTCAGGGCCAATCAACCTAAAAAACGCCCGCTTCAAAGCTGACCAAGCCCCCATCGAAGAAGGATGTTCATGCTTGGCTTGCGCCTCATACTCTCGTGCATACTTACGCCATCTCGTCGTTGCCAAAGAAGTCTTGGCCCTCACCCTCATTTCTCATCACAACCTGAGCTTCATGCAGCGTCTCATGAAACAATGCCGCGATGCAATTCAAGGTGGTACATTCCTTCAATTCAGAAATAGCATGGCAGAATTCTGGACCAGAAAGCCCAGCAAGTAAGAGAATCCAGCCCTCAGTCGTCCTCAGAGAATACTTGGAGCGACTCTTGGGTTTCCTTTGAACGAACAGTTTTGAGAAACAAAGGACATGCCTCTCCAATTAACCAGATGGTGAGGAAGACCAAGAGTATGGCGACGACTATGAGAGGTATTTCAAGAGGTTGATTCTCAGTGCTTGCAAAAGTGAATCCGTTGGTAAAACTCTTCAAATTGAGAAACATCGCCACAATGGTCGTGACCAACATGAAAACCATGGGTAGCCCAGTAAACCAGGGGTTTCGCCCCCGCTTCATGAGATAGAGAGTTGCCACCATCAAAGCCAGCCCTGCCAGCAGCTGATTGACTGTGCCAAAAATCCGCCAAAGGGACTGTCCAGCCGGTCGGCCATTGATCTCATAAAAAGCAAAGAATGCGATAGCAAGAACAGCAAGGAAGCTAGCCACATAGCGATTGCCCAACTGTGGCAAACCGACAGAAGCGCCAATCTCCTCGACATTATAGCGCAACAAACGAGTGGCCGAGTCCAATGTCGTGAGAGCAAACGACACCACCACGACGGCAATAAACCCTTGGGCCAAGGCCAAGGGGATCCCCAGATTCTCAATAAACCAAGCGGACCCGTCGATAAAGCGCGACATCTTTGCCCCGAGCCCAGATGCGGCCTGCCAACCATGATAATGATCTTGGGCCCAAACTTGGCTCGCACTTCTTGCCCCCAAAGAACTCATCCCTGCAGTCGTTGCTAGGACCGCCAACAGCCCAAGAAGAGACTCCCCCAACATCCCTCCATAGCCGACGAAGCGCGCATCCGTTTCACGATTGAGTTGTTTCGCTGTAGTTCCAGAACTCACCAAGGAATGAAATCCGGAAGCTGCGCCACAAGCAATCGTGATAAAAACGAAAGGATAGAAAGGCGGCGCGCCCTCAGGATTCGGATTGAAGACTGGGGCGGCAAATTCGGGAGCAGCAATAAAGAACCCTGCGAAGCACAAGATCAGACCCAAGTATAGCAAAAGAGAATTCAAAAAATCTCTCGGCTGCAACAAAGACCAAACGGGAAGAACACTGGCCAAGAAAGCGTAGCTCAGCAAGACCCATTTCCATCCGGTGGGATTGGCCCAATGAATCGGAAATTCTGCCCCAGCCCAAACCAAGAGTATCTGAATGAGAAAGCCGACGATGGTCATGGGCCCCAAAGCGAATCCACGGCGATGAAAGAGAAAACCAATGATGGCTGCAACAATCATGAGACCGCCACAAGGAAGAACAGCACTCCCATATTTCGTCGAAAACAAAGAGGCGATCACCAAAGTGAAGACCCCCATTGCTAAAGATACGCCGAAGAAAATGATGGCTAGGAACAAAGCCTTGGCTCTTTTCCCCACCACTCCCTCTGCCACCTTGCCAATGGACTGCCCTTTCGCTCGAATCGAAATCACCAAGGCCGAAAAATCGTGAACGCAACCGATTGATACAGCTCCCAATACAACCCAAATCATCGCCGGTGCCCATCCCCAAATGACGGCAATGGCTGGCCCCAGCATGGGCGAAAGACCGGTGATCGAAGCAAAATGATGGCCAAAGAGGACATAACGATTCGTCGGCAAATAGTCGTCATCATTGCGCAAGGTGTGAGCCGGTGTCAACACGGCGTCATTCAGTCCATAAATTTTCTCAGCCAAGAATTTGGAATAAAATCGATAGGCGAGAAAATACGCCACGAAACAACATAAGACGGGCCACACTGCCGACATGAAACGGTTCTCCCCAGGATGCTGGCAACAGCTTAGCGTTCCTCGTCTGTTTTTGCGACTCGACCAGGAGGCCTCTTCGCAGAAAAAAACCCTCACAGCCAAGCTGCGAGGGTTATCGGATGCGCTCCGCTTTCAATCTTGACCTCAAGTCAAGAAGAAAAGGTCTTAGTGACCATGGCCTTTACCACCCTTGTGGTTGTGCCGTTTCATGGGCTTTGAGGTTGGCTTCGTAGTTGGTTTAGATTGGAGCTTAGGTTTGGAGACTGGCTTCGTGGTTGGTTTCGTGGTTGGCTTGATCGGGGTAGCCGGAGCATCTTCGAAATCTTCGAAGCTCTCCATCTCCTCTGGCGGCCCCGTGTTGATCATGACCTTCACTCCTGGAAATTCCTTACGAATCGCCGCATTCAGTTCGTCAGCATCGGTGACCCCACTCTCAAGAAGCTCTTGGATGCGCTCCTGAATTCCCGCAAAGTCTTCGGGTAACTCATGATCCATTTCTTCGATGATCTCTGGCTCTGGTTCTTCTTCTGGTTCATCGGTATCCAGAAGCTCATCCACCCCCAAGTCTCCCATCAGCTTCCTAAGGCTGCCAGCTTGAGCACCGATTTCAGGTGGCAAACCTCCCATGAATGAGCCCGCCATCTTGCGCATACCTTCCATGCCTCTCACGATGGAATCTAAGCGTTTGCTGGAAGCGCGAAGTCGAGCGATGATTGGGGCCAAAGAAGGGTTTTGCAGTTTCTCCAGCTCCGCAATGGACTTGTCGATGTCTGTTTTCACGGGTCCAATTGACATCATGTCCCGGAACATTCCCATGCCCGGAAAGTTCATCCCCTTCATGCCACCCATAGAGAATGGATTTCTTCGTCTTTGACCAGGACGAGGCATTTTCTTGGTGTCGAGCATCCCCCCCATGACCATTCCAGGAAACTTGGCCGTCAAGACCTTCACAGCTCCGCCGCGAAGGATTTTTACGACATAGGATGACCCAGAGCGAGCTTTGGACAAGGCGTGTTTGAGAGAGTCAAAGTCTTCAACGATATCGTTCCCAAATTCGGTAATGATGTCGCCATTCTTCATCCCAGCATCAGCGGCCACGCTACCGGGGTGTACTTTCGAGACATAAACTC
>WFTN01000519.1 GCA_015485455.1 Planctomycetota bacterium
GTTTTCCCGGATTTGGTAGCCGTCAAAGAGGAGACGGTCCGCTATGCCACGTAGGAAGAAAAACCCCTCATATCGCCTTCACAAGCCCCGAAACCTCGGATTCGTTGAGTTATTCGTCGCCGAGAAGGGGAGAACCCACCGCTATTACTTTCCTGGTCACTATGGCTCTGCCAAGAGCAAGGCCCTTTATCACCAAGTGCTCGCTGAGCTCCAATTGTTGGAATACGGCGAAATCCCGAATTGTCTGAAAAAGCCGGAAGAACGAGAAGGCATCACGGTTGGTCGTCTTGTTCACCTTTACATAGAGAAAGTCGCCAAAGTCTACTATCGAACTCCCACTGGCGAGCTTTCTGGTGGGTTCGCCCAAGTTGATGTCACTCTCCGAGATTGGGCGACGACCTTTGGCGAACTCAAGGTCGAAACATTCACACCGCGATTGCTGAAGGACTATCGGGAAGATTTGATTCAACGAGAACTCGCCCGGACGACAATTGCCTACAAAGTAAGGATCATCGTCACTGCGTGCCGGTGGGGTGTAGAGGAAGAACTGGTCGACGAATCGATTTGGAGATCGCTTCAATCGGTAAGGCCACTGAGAGCCGGTAGGAGCCTTGCCAAAGAAACTGAGCCGATTGCTCCCGTCGATTGGGATGACGTGAAAGCTGTCCTTCCCTACCTTACCTCGGTTCTTCGAACGATGGTTCTTGTTCAGTGGTATACCGCAGCCCGACCTGGCGAAATTTGCACAGTCAAGATGCGCGAAATTGACAGAGAAGCGGAGACTTGGCTCTACCGTCCAGAACACCACAAGACTCTGCATCATGGTAAGTCACGAGTTATTCCTTTCGGTCCGAAAGTACGCAACCTTATTCGTCGTTTCCTGCGCCCAAACCCTGACGCCTATCTTTTTTCCCCGGAAGAATCGGAGAAAGAACGCAGGGCGGCCGCCCACGCCAAGAGGAAAACCCCAATCAATTGGGGGAACAAGCCGGGGACTGTAAAGACCTCAGACCGTACAAGGGCACCGGGGGAGTTCTTCACCACTCAATCATACGGTAGAGCAATCAAACGAGCCTGCAAGAAAGCCAAGAGTGAGGGTTGGACCCCAAATCAACTCAGGCATTCAGCGGCGACTCGCATTCGGAGGGAATTCGGCATAGAACAAGCCCGCGCCGTCCTCGGCCATTCTTCCGCCTTCACTACCGAGATCTACGCTGAGGTCGACAGGACTGTCGATTCCCAAGTTATGGAGAAGATCGGGTAGCGATTCGCGGGCAATGTCGTGGCATCTCGGCAAGTGAAACGACATTTCTCGGCGGTTCGGCGAGTTTGTGACTCGGCACAGAGACCCTGCCGTGAGATCGGGCGCTCAGAATGCGGCGTCTCGCCAATGACATGTAGCTTCCTAAGGCTCATGAAGTTAACCCCCCTTGGTTGCGCTGATGGCAACTAACAGGCGCAGTGGAGCATCGAGAGCAACGCGAAGCGACGGCCTCCCTTCCCGTTTGCTCTCACCTCTCCTCAAAAGTTTCTTGCCTATATGCCATTGGAGTCTTCGATGACTCGCTTGTTCCCATCTTGGTCCTGGGCTGAGCCGTGATTCCTCGTTTTCGGGGGATGGCGAATGCTGGTGAAGTGTCGCTCTAACGAGACGACCAAGTTGGGTGTCCCGGAATTCAAGAGCAGCGGAACTATAGATGCAAGACAACAATCATGGTTTGGAAAAAACCAAGTACATAACTTTGGCTGACGCCTCGAAAAATCTTTGCAAGTCGCCCCACACGCTCGACGGGAAGCTCACGGATCGCTTTGATGCTGTGCCGGTGAATTCCCTTCAATGCTGAAGCTCTGCCTGAATTCCCTCCTTGCATTGAGCTGAGAGCAAAGCGAAAATAGAGGGGGCAGATAACGTACTGAACTCGGCGTTCGTTCCAGAGGGCCGGAGACTCGTTAGAAGGCGCTTGAGGGGCCTGCGTTCGCCTCAAGGCGTCGGTCGGGCCCCAAGAGTCAAGATGGAGTGACGAAGTGTCTGTGGGGCAAACCACGGCGTTCTTTTCCCAATGCCAAATGCCACTGACCCTGAGGAAGTAAGCAAGGACCTCTTTGCCATGAGCGAAGGAAGCAACATGATCGAGGATATCCCCCAAGAAATTCTGAAGTCCATTCGAAATCGTTTTCACGCAGTCATCCGAGAACGGGTCGGCGACCTGGTCGATACGCATGGCGTTGAGCTGCCAGAATTGTCCCAAGCCTCCGTTGCTGGGAATGAAGGCTGGCTTGACATTCCCGGCATGACTGGCGGATTTTCGTATTGGTTTGAAACTGGTGGCGACGAGGCAGTACTGATTTCGGA
>WFTN01000520.1 GCA_015485455.1 Planctomycetota bacterium
CAACAAGCAAGTATTCGTCAAGTCGATTACCCGCCAGAAACAAGCCACAGTCTACAATCTCGAGGTGAACCGCAGTCATTCTTATCTAGTTGGCAAGAGCCGATTGGTTGTGCACAATGGGTGTGGGGAGCCAAGCGAAAGCAGCGGGGCTCAAGAGTATGAAAAGGCGAGAAACAAAGCTCTTAAATGGTTGCGCGATCGGGGATTCAAGGCCGACAAGGTGAATCTGGGCAAGTTTGGTCCCAACAAGGGGATGCCGATTGGAATGACGACTGCTGACGGCAGGACTGGGTTTAGGGTTGAGTTTGACGAACGGAGCGGAGCTCACATCAACGTGTTTAACCGCAAGGAAAAAGGGCCCCATTTTGGTTTTGACGGAAACGAGAATAGCGTGAATAAGATTGTTAGACGATTCCGGTGTCCGGTGCGGTGATGAATCAAGTTGAGCAAGAACTTTTAGATAATCTCGTCGCACGTGTTGGTAGGGGTGAAGTTGAGATTCTTCCTAAAGAAGAGAGCGAAGGTGTCACAAGAAAGCTTGAAGCATCATTTCCATTTGTTGGATCAAAGATTGCTTGGGGGCGAGTCAAACATCATCTCTCGGAAAGCACACAGGGTGGGCGCAAAACCATTGAGGCTGTGGCTCGCGACCTTGTCGCAAGGCTCAACGAATCCGCATTGGTGGGAGAGAATGAGGATGTCTACATTATCGGAGATTCTGCTGTCGATTCCGTTCTCCTCATGAAATGGCGGGCATTCCGTGAGAGTATCGATATCTTCGTAAGTCTTCCTCAGCACACGTACGTTGTGGACACTGGTGCCCATTGGTGTGTTGCATTGACCATCGAGGGGTACGCTGACTGGGGGAGTTTGTAACATGGTCGGTTCTGGCCATAGGCGCAGGTGCTGTGAGAAGGTTTGGTCAAGCGGAATAAGATGACGGTGATGGGTTGGTCTCTTGAGCGGCGCATAAACGATGAAGGTGGACTGTCTCAGGCCTCCAATAAACGAAATGAAGTTGCAGAAAATAGGAAGCCCGAGGAATAGATTGTCCCAAGACAAAGTAGTTTACGGCCCTGTAATCACAGCGGACTTGTCGGTCAGCTTGGAGATGTTTCTTGACGATACAGTTGTGAGAATCCTGTTGTGTTCAGTGCTATTTTTGGAATCAATCGTTTATGACAGAACAAGAACGACTGCCGGTCCCAATCGCTGCAAAGCGAGACGAGAAAAGTGTGGAGATTTTTTCGGCCTGGATTGCGGAGAATGAACTCTTCTGTGTGTTGCGCCCAGATTGGTGGAGTGATGTTTCGGCATGGGGATTGGTGCTTGCCGATGTCGCACGACACGTGGGCGACGCAATCGAACATGAATCTGGGAAACCCGCGCCTGAGACGGTCGAACTGATCAAGTCGAGCTTCAATGGCGAGTTGGAAAGCAGTACGACGAGAAGTGAAGGGGAGTATGTCGATGATTGATAATTCCAGCGTCTGTGTTTCCCCGTAGCTGCCTTGGTGCACGTGCGCGTGTGCTGCCGGGAAAGCTCGGTCAAGGAGGATTAGATGACATGACGTAATCTTTGAAACCTTGTTTGATACCCTGTGGGTAACCAATCCCATCCAGCCAAGGTCGACCGCTAGCTGGAATCGAGTGATGCGTGTGTCTGGGCCGACCCAGAACGCGAAGCGTTCACAGGGAGTAAATAGGCCTGTGTATCCCGAAAACCATAGGAACCCATCTTGACCGCCTGACAAGCCTGCGATTTTCGAGGGTAATCGATGAGTTGGGCGTTGGTCCACTGAGTTTCTCCGGGAGATTATTAGCCAGGACAGACTTCGGCATGGAATCGACCTGTCTCTTTCTCTTTTCTTAGGCTGCTCGGTGATTTTGGCTGGAGTCCGCCAAGAACTGTCCTCATCGCAACAACTCTCTTCCTTGTTCCCATCGAAGAAATCCACGCGGGAGATCGTGTTCTCGCTGATGAACAAGTCTCCGAGATGCGGGCTGAAGATGACCCCGCAGGCCACGAGGAGGATTGGCGCAAAATCGAGCTCGTGGGAATCGAGTCACCCACAACACGAATGACCTTGCTCCGAAAGCGAGAAGGTAAGTAGGGCGATAGCCTTCATGTCGGTGCTGTTGTTGCTGTCCATTGGGGTCAAAGCGAGTATGCCGGTAGAGCGCGGGTTGTTGGCATCGTACCTTGCCCGCCAATTGCCCAAGGTGATGGTTATGTCGTAACAGCGACGATTCGTCGCATCGCTAAGTCTCACCTGAAGATCGACTTCGGCGAAGAGTCAATCGGCGTCACCGAAGAGCACCCGTTCTGGTCTGAAGATCGCAATGGTTGGGTTTCTGCCAGACGCTTGAAGGTCAATGAAGTTGTTCGCA
>WFTN01000521.1 GCA_015485455.1 Planctomycetota bacterium
CTTTCCCAGAAAGAGCCGCAAAAATCGAAATCGGCGAATCCACCCGCCCGAGAAAATCAATCACAAGGATGGTTCCAAAGGGCAACCAAAACAAAACCAATATGAGGAAAATAGACGTTCTCTTCATCCCCGATTTCCCAAGTTCTGATTGTTCGCTCATCGTACCCTGTTCCTAAAACTGGAAGTACAAAAAAGGACTGCCGCTATAGACCAAAATAACCACCAAAGCCACCCAAAAGGCCACCAGATCCCGGCTCAGATCCCAGAGCGATTCCCGTCGCGCCAACACCCAACTATTGGGACAGGCGAAAACTGCAGAACCACAAACGAGGAGCACCCATCCCACTTCGGGAAAGTTTTGCAACATGGACGATGGCCCCCATCCCCCGCCAAACATGCTGAGAAAAATCCCTGCCATTTCCCCCAGAGATTTAGCTCGAAAAGGAACCCAACCAAGACAAACAAGGAAGAACGTCAGAAGTGCCGCCAGAGGTTTCGGCAGTTTGGAAATCGGATGCCTTGCCCCCATGATCCTCTCCACCGCCAAGAGAACTCCATGCCACAGGCCCCAGATAAGAAAGACCAAGCTGGCGCCATGCCACAGGCCTCCTAAGGCCATGACAATCATCAGATTCAAATACGTTCGCCTGGGGCCACTGCGGTTTCCACCTAGTGGCAAATAGAGGTAGTCCCGTAGCCAGCTTGACAGGGAAATGTGCCAACGTCGCCAAAAGTCAGTGATCGAAACCGACTTGTAGGGTGAGTTGAAGTTCTGCGGAAAATCGAAGCCGAAGAACAAACCAAGTCCCACAGCCATGTCACTGTAGGCAGAAAAATCGTAGTAAATCTGCAAAGCGTAGCAAAGCACACCAACCCAGGCTTCCAGGCATGTGGGCTCAGGATTGCCAAAGGCGAAACCAACCCCCAAGGCTACCGTATCAGCGATGGCAACTTTCTTGAACAACCCCATGGCGAAGAAGCGGGTGCCAAACAAAAACTTGGACCAAGAGTGTTCTCTTTCGATGAGTTGTTCTGCGATGGTGCGGTAGCGGACGATGGGACCAGCGATGAGCTGAGGGAACAAAGCGATGTAAGTGGCAAAGTCAACCAAACTCCGGGCGGGTTTCGCCTCCTTGCGAAAAAGATCAACGGAGTAGCTAATCGCCTGAAAGACGTAAAAGGAAATGCCAATAGGCAAAGCCACTTTGATGATCGGAATGATCCCCTTGGCTCCAGTTAAGAGGTCTTCTAAATAGGAACCCCAGGTCGAGAACATGCCAGCATACTTGAAGAAAGCAAGAAGCCCCAAATTGGTGGCCACACTTAGGAGTAGCCAGGCCTTTTTTCTTCTCCCCTGGGCACGGGACATCCTTTGGCCGCTGGCGTAGCTCACCACAATCGAAGTGGCTAGCAGCAGAGCGTAAATAGGTTTCGTCCAACTGTAGAAAACGAAACTAAACCCCAAGAGCGTCAAATTCTTGAAGCGGTTGGGGCTCAAATAGTAGGCCAGCAACACTGCGGGTAAGAAAAAAAATAAGAAGCTGTAGGAGCTAAAGACCATAGAGACCGTCTCAGTTTTCTTGCGGCAAACGACCGTGGGGTGTTCTGCAATCGGCCAAAGCCAAGAAACAGAGGGGCACCGGGACCAAAAGCCCCAAAGGTAGGTTATCTTGGGGAGGGGCGCGGGGTCAAGAGCCACCCACTTCATCTACTCCAGAAACGAAAGGCAAGGGGCTTCTCAAAGCCTCAACCAAGAAAAGCGACCCGCGGACGGGTCGCCTTTGCTTCTCTGAATTGGGCCAAAGCGATCTATTCGGCCTCCAAGGCCTTTTGAACTTCCTCGGTCAAAGAATGATTGGTGTAGACATTCTGCACGTCATCGTTGTCTTCCAAGGCATCAACCAGGCGTTGGATCTTCTTGGCTTGTTCAACGTCTGAGACCTCAATCATCATGGAAGAGACCCGTTGAACTTCTCCCATTTCGATCTTCAGGCCGGCTTTCTCCAGGGCTTCTTTCACCCGTACAAAACTGCTCGGTGATGACGAGATCAGGAAGAATTCACCATCAGCTTCCATGTCGTCCGCTTCAGCCTCCATCACCACTTCCATGATTTCATCTTCGCTCTTACCTTCGGGATCAACCAGGAAGAGAGACTTTGATTCGAACATGTAGGAAACACATCCTTTCTCCCCCATGTTGCCCCCAGCCTTCTCGAAGATTTTCTTCACTTCTGGTGCGGTGCGATTGCGATTGTCGGTCAAGACTTCTGCCAAGACTGCCACACCACCATTGCCGTACCCTTCGTACATCAATTCTTCGTAGACGGCTCCGTCGTTGCCAACTCCTGCCCCCTTGTCGATGTTTCTCTGAATGACTTCCTTGGTCATATTGGCAGACCGTGCCAATTCGAAAACGAGGCGGAGCCCTGGGTTAGTGGCAATGTCAGGCCCCCCCAGCCGTGCTTCCACAATCAGTTTGCGTGCGATCTTCGAGAAGATCTTCGCCTTTTTCTTGTCAACAGCATCTTTGCGATGCTTGATATTCGCCGAATGGGAATGCCCAGCCATAATTTGCTCCTAGCCCAAATCTTGATGATCTTGCGATCACCCAACCAAC
This sequence comes from Planctomycetota bacterium, assembly GCA_015485455.1. Taxonomy (GTDB): domain Bacteria; phylum Planctomycetota; family DRQF01; genus S139-23. The sequence continues at coordinate 2,618 of WFTN01000521.1, forward strand.
GATTACCGCCAATCTGTGGCTCCAATGACCACAATCAGGCGGATCACTGTGGTGAGAGAATCTACCAAAGTGCCCGGAATCGCTCAACGATCTTGGGGATAGGATCCCAGGCACAACCCGCAACGGAGAATCAATCCGGTGATTTCCCCAGAGCGCCAACCACTGCACCCCAAATAGGTTAGGATGGGCCATCCGTCTTGATCAAGGATCATGGCCAAGAACAGCCAGGAGCTTGAGCGAGACGGGATTGCTTTCGTACTAACATTTCATCGAGTTCTGCCCCTTATGCAATTCCGCGGTTTCACACTCTATCCTTTTCAGGCTGAGGCCATCGAGGCCGTCATCGCCAAGAAAAGCGTCATCGTCTCTGCTCCAACGGGAGCCGGCAAGACGATCGTGGCCGAATACGCCATCGAAAAAAGTATCGAGCTCAATCGGCGAGTGGTCTACACCTCCCCTATCAAGGCACTGTCAAACCAAAAGTATCGCGAGTTCAAAGAGCGCTACGGCGACAAGGTCGGGATCATGACAGGGGATGTGACCATCAACGCCGATGCCCTGGTGATGGTCATGACCACGGAGATTTTCCGCAACACCATTTTCGAAGATGAAAGTCGGCTCCATGGAATCGACTGGCTCATTTTCGACGAGGTTCATTATTTGGGCGACCCTGATCGGGGTTCGGTTTGGGAAGAAAGCATCATCTTCGCCCCTGAAAATGTCCGCTTCATTGCGCTCTCGGCAACAGTGGGCAACTTAGAAGAACTGCAAAACTGGATGTCGCAAGTGCGCGATACGAAAGTGGAGATGGTTCACACGGACGAACGTCCTGTACCTCAGCACAAGCTGTTATTCTTGGAATCAGACGGCATTTTCGAAGTCAAAGACCTCAAAGAGAATCTCAACCGAGCTAAAGCCCAGTACAAGGAAGATCGCAAGGGAAGAACAAAGGGTCGCAATAGAGGTCGGGGCCAACCCAACCGCCACAACCGCCCTCGAGGCAATCACGACGTTGTACGCACCTTGGTCAAGTCCAAGAAGACGCCCATCCTCTACTTCTGTTTCAGCCGCAAGAAATGTGAGAGCCTGGCTCGCCGCTATCAACGGCTCCCAAGCCTCCTCACTTCAGAAGAACAAGACCGCATCGGAAATGCCTTCGACGACTTGGTGGCTAAATATGATGTTGCGTCCCACCCCGCCTGCAAGTCTATGCGCATAGGCGTCACCAAAGGGATCCTCTATCATCACGCTGGGGTGTTGCCCATCTTCAAAGACGTCATCGAAAGGCTATTTACTACCGGACTCATCAAGATTTTGTTCGCGACCGAAACTTTCGCTCTGGGGGTCAACATGCCTGCCCGTTGCGTCATCTTCGACTCCCTCAGCAAATACAACGGTGTCGAGGTGGTTCCCCTGCGTCCCTTGGACTATCGCCAAATGGCAGGACGTGCCGGCCGCCAAGGCATTGACGAGGCCGGGGATGTTGTGGCGATTCTGGATCCAGCTTTTGACTCCCCCAAAGGAGTTCGCGAAATTCTCCACAAGAAACCTGGGGATGTCATCAGCCAATTCCTCTTGGGGTACTCCACCACTCTTCATCTCATACGCCTCATGGGACCAGACATCAGCAGCGCCGTGGCCAAAAGTTTTGCGGCTTTCCAGGCTGGTTCGGCCAAGAAGCCCCTGAGAGACTTAGAAAGAAAACTCCAAGTATTAGAGGCCCGGCATTACCTGCAGGACGGCCAGCTTACCGGTAAAGGTGAGTTTTGCACCAAATTAGCTGGCTTCGAGATTCAGCTCACGGAACTCTATTGGGAAGGTTGCTTCGAAGATCTCTCCGCCATGCAATGTGCCATCATTTGTGCCGCCATCGTGCACCAATCTCGGCCACGGGATAGCTCCGCCCGCATGGAAGTGAATCCCATTCCAAGGCCCATTGTCAATAAGTCACGCAAACGTCTGCGGGAGTTTCGCAAAGCTGAAGTAGAAGCCGGATTCGATCCTATCGTTCACCTTCTCGACTTTGGCTTAGCGGCCCCTTTGCACGCTTGGTTGACCGGTTCGAGTCTGTCTGATTTGGGTAGACTCACAAGCATGCAAGAAGGTGATATGGTAAGGGCCTTCCGCTTAACTGTCCAAGTCCTCAGGCAGTTGGCTTGGTCTTTGCCAAAAGACAACGCCGTGGCTGAGAATTGTCGGGAAGCCATCTCTCTGATCAATCGAGCCGAAGTGGACGCCGAAGCTCAACTCAACATCAGCTAGCCCGGCTTCTTGAAGAAACCAGGGGGAAACTTCGGATTGACTTCCAAGGCTTCCACTTTGAAGTCAATTTTCGCTTGGGGCCCCACGTAGTCCAGTCGCTCAAGTTTCGACAACATCAGGAGCTTCTTGCGAGTGAGGTACTCGTACAATTCCTCTCGAGTCTTGCGGTGTTGGATCTCCTGCTCCACCCCAGTCCATAACCACTTGTTGCCGAACTCTTTCTTCTTCTTAAAACGAAAGCGGGAAATGAATCGCTCGCCCTTGGACGTTATGTGAACCAGCTCTCGTGGAATGCCATTGACAATCCTGAGGATCGCCTCTGAGTAGGCCCCTTTTCGGGGAGGGTGCATGGTAATCGTGTGTTCGATCTTGTTGTTCACAGTTCGCGACTTGACCTTCTTCAGATGGCTTGCGTATTTCTTGTGAAGGGGAAGCCCAATGATCAAGTGAAGGGCCATGCCTTTGATTTCGGTCTGCCACGCCGACACCACGGCTTTCCCGTCCTTGGTAGCCAAAAAAGCATCCAACTGGGTGGATGGCTGGCCTTTGGCGTCCACGATGTCGACCCGCCAGTGGTTAGGGGCTTTCCAAGCCACTGCCACATAAAGCCCCTTCATGCTTTCCCGGAAGACACCGGTGCCATGATCCATGGACATGCGAAAGCGCATAGACTTAAGACCATTTTCGCAGGCGTAATAGATCCTCTTGTCTACTTGCTTAAGCAGCGTCTGCCCATCAAGAGCCTTTTTTTTGACGGTCTTTGAGGTTGCTGGTACTTGTCCCTGCATAATGGCAGCAGTGAAAACCAGTATCCATAAGATTCTTAGCACCATGGATTTCTCCTTGTTGTTCAGTCCCGAGAGCTGACTCTCGTCTATTGTGCCTCAACTTACTACGAAGCCAAAGAACAGCTCATAGCTATGTCGATATCAATTCCCGGAACGGGCGAAAACGAACAGAAGAAAATTGTTAGAAGGAAAACTAAGAAAATATCAAGAGGAGCAAGAAGTACTGACTAGTTCTTGGCGAGGTCGACAATCAAAGGGCCTGTGACTGCGCCCAATTGTCCGAATACTAAGGTTCCGTTGTCGATAACAACAGGAATTGCGGAACTGAAATCTCCAACCCCAAGGTCGCGAACGCGAAGGGTGTAAGAGCCAGAAGCAAGATTCGTGAAGCTGAACCGGCCAGCGGAGTCGGGGCGAACCAACAGGCGAGAACCAGTCACGCCAACCCCGAGATCGTTGTTGTCCAAGGTGATCAGCCCTTTCACCACCGGCAAACCGTTCTTCCCAATGACTTGGCCTTCAAATTGACTTGGAGGCAACAAAGAGAAAGCTTGAGGAGGGTCTTCACTGGACTCAACTTTGCGTTCCTGCTGAGGCCCTTCCAGCAATATTGGATGAATCGCTTCTTCCACAGCAAAGGCATAAGACTCGTGGAATAGGAATGCGGTGTACATCAGAGTTGGATCAAGTCCCTCGACAGTGAAATTGCCGTTGGCGTCTGTTGTGACCATAACTTGATGCTGATCACTGTTCGAATCAGTCATCTCACTGACCAAAGTAACCTGAACCCCTTCAACGGGTAAGTCTACGTCTCCATCTGCCCGAACAACTCCCCGGAAAATACCGCGTAAGAGCTGAATTGTTACTTGAGACTCATTAGTAACCGTGGCATCAAGAGTGACGCGGGGCACAAAAGCGCGCCCGAATGCCCCCCCGCTGCGGCTGACAGCCAAGTAGGAATATTCTGGTTCTAAGCAATGGAATGAAGCAACCCCGGAAGAGTTCGTTTTCACGGGCCCAAAGGTCAGACCTGTATCGAGTTCGATCAGGGTCACCAAGGAGCTTTGGGCTAACTCGCCACGAGTACCATAGACGGTCACATCAAGATCTTCACCATTCAGCAGGTAGAAGTCTTGGAGGTACTCTGTTCGGCCGTCCAGACGAACCAAGTGCTCGTGGGCCCGGCGGAATCCTGGAGCGTTGATGCGGATAGTCGCAGCCGTTGGGGTCACCGAAGCAAACTTGTAGAAACCATTTTGGTCTGTGTGAGTCACATCCATCTTCGCGAGATCGTGACGGATCTGAACCTCGACACCGGGAAGAGGTTCCCCATTGGGATCGTAAACGGTGCCAACGATGCTCGTGTTGCGATAGAGTTGGATTAACTTGCGGCCAGGACGTAACAGGCGATAGCGCTTCGATGCGTATCCCGGAACATGAACCTCAACTTGGAACATACTGTTGCGGTCGTCGGAGAACTTAAGCTCGCCGATGCTGGATGTCTTGCCCCAAGTCCGGTTCAAATCACCCAGCAACTCACTATTGGCTTGGGCACTTTCGACGGCCACCCGACTACGTTCAATGATTTCAACTCGGGCATTGCGAACGGGAAGACCCTCTTCGTCCAACACCGTGATGGCATATTCAACGACCTGGGGGCGCTGAGCTGCATAGGCGAATTCTCGACTCGTACCTGGGGAGATTTGGTCATCGAATTCTTCGGACGCGTTAACTGATGATTTCACAGCCCGTGCTGGCAAAGAGCCGTCCTGTTGCCCGTTGCTCTCGGGAACGGCCGAAACGAAGTAGTTGAATGTGGGAAGATCATTGGCACCGGCTTGATCTTCGAGGTGAGTCAATACGAATGCAAGCCCGGCAGCCAGAAGTAGGCCGGGCAAAACGAGAACAAGTTTTTCACTCATTTTACGTTGCATTTTCGAATCGATGCCTCCAATTACGCAGAGGAGAGCACTCCTAAACGGAATTGCCCCCCATGGAGCTTTCCAACAAACAGCCGTCTTGTCGCGGCCCAATCATGAATTGTCGAAGGCGGTAGCTGAGTTCTTTTCGACATTTCATCGCCCCTGACATCAATCAAGACCCTCTTTTTGTGGGAATCTTTGATGTAAGGCGTCCACACATTCATGGGCGACAAGTGAAATCATACTTGACTTCACCTACATTCGTCCACGATGAAGACGGTCTTTTCCTAGATTTCTCTGAGTTTTTTGCCCCAAAAAGCATGTTTAATCGTCACGACGCATGGCAGTCGAGAGAACGGAGAGGCATTTCCCCCTATCTATAAATCGCTAATTACAGTTAGAGAAAAGCGTTAGCTCTGAATCAAGTTCATGATAGGTGTGGCAATTCGGCAGCAAAGCTCCCTTCCTTGGAATGCCCCGACCTCAAAAAAAAACGGGCCATGGCCCGTTTTTTCATAGGTATTTGCAGTCAGAATCGAAGGAAAGCACCTTGTGCCTTAAAAAGGAATATCGTCGTCGTCCACGGGTGCAGGAGCTTGGCCTCCACCGGCGTAGCCACCTCCTTGGGGTTGTCCATATCCGGCGCTGCCACCTTGAGGTTGGCCATATCCCTGGTTCCCTCCGCCATAGCCACCGCCCTGGCCCTGGGAAGCTCCAGCAGCACGGTAAGCACCGCCACCTCCATCACCACCACCAGCACCGTCTTGACGACCTCCCAAGAATTGGAAGTTCTCAATGATCACTTTGAGTTTACTGCGCTTCTGCCCTTCTTGGGTTTCCCAGCTTTGGAAGTCCAAACGACCTTCGATAAAGATCGGTCTGCCTTTTTGCATGTAGCGCGCAATGGTTTCCGCTTGTGGGCCAAAGGAAGAGCAATCAACGAAACATGTCTGTTCCCGCTTTTCGCCACTTTGCCGATCTGTCCAACGACGATTGACCGCCAAACCGATTTCACAGACAGGGCGACCGTTGGGCAAGTGCCGCAACTCAGGATCCCGTGTCAAGTTGCCCATCAACATTACTTTATTCAGACTTGCCATAACTTATCCTTCTTCTTTCATTTAGGTCATCAGCAGGCTTTCAACGTGCGCAGTTCAAAAGGGCAATGGAACTTGAGTTCAGTTTTCCTTGCCCCTGGTCGAAATAGAGGTGTGACCCTGCCGGTTACTCGTACTTAATAGTGACTCGTGGGGACAGGCAAGGTCGAACATCTTTGCGAGAAAACCCGAATGATCAACCCGCAACAAAACGAACGACGCAAACATCCCCGGATGTCGGTTCATGTTCCCCTCAAGAACGCTGAAGGGGAAAACAAGCTAACTTGCTATTTGAAAGACATTTCCAGAGTTGGCGCCGCTGCGGTGGTCAACCATCCAGTGGAAGAAATGTCCCGTGTCTTGGTCGAAACAGTTTTAGGGGGTGGTGACCTTCCCACTGTCGAAATTTCTGAAGAAGCCGTCGTTGTTCGCTGCGATTCGATTGGGGAAGACCAGTACGAAATCGGGCTTTTCTTCCAACACATGCCTATCGAGCTGCGGGACGCCATTGACTATTTCATCGATCAAGCCCTACTCCTCAACGTCTGAGACCCCCCATCGACTTCCGAGGGTGACCAAGACTCATACACGACTTCCTTGATCACGGTGTTTTCCCGCAAAGGACTCAACTTAAGATCCAGTCTCTTCTTCTGACGTCACCTGAGCCCCATGTAGACTCGAAAATCCCTCCGGCCAGGCAGATTTTGTGTGGCAAGACAATCCCTCCGGCGGATCACCCCTTAGGCCGACTCTCAGCATCATTGGGAACGAACCGGACCTCAACGCGGCGGTTGATCGCTCTGGCAATTCGCCGAAGCATAGACAAAGAATGACCTTCATAGTCATCGTCCTCAAGTCTAGCAATGGCACTTCGAGGTGTTCCAACTCGGTCCGCGAGCTCCTGCTGTGTAAGCCCAGACTCTTTTCGTAGCTGAAAAATTTGCCGCGAAACTTCAGCACTTTCACGGGCTTTTTCTAAGTCCTCCTCACGGGCCTCATTGCCTTTATAATACCGGCGACGCAGTATCGATGAGGCGTTATCCTTTATTCTTCTTGTTGGCATCTAATCCTCCTTATAGCTCCGTGCTGCCGGGTCTTTTGAGAACAGTTCTTCCGTTCGATGACACGATCTATTGCGCCAGGTGGCACATCTGACCGCTGTTTCGTTAAACCGCTTGCAAGTACCACAGATTCCTTTCCGTGGAAGAAGTAGAGAATGCGTAAATTCATCCTTTGGTGCTTGGCGCGCAGTTCGTAAATGCCATCACGAAGAAAGTCTGCTTCTGGGCGACGGAGCTCGTGACCAAGTTCTTCAAGCCTCTCGATACGAACGACACACTTGTCTTGAGCCTTTCGAGCGAGGTTGTCGAACCAGTCTAAGACGGGCACATCACCTTTCTCATCGCGGTAAAAGACCACTTTCATTTTCGGCATTACGACCTCTACAATTGTCACAATTTTGTGACAAAATCAAGAAGCCGTCGTTATTCGCTGCGATTCTATTGGCGCAAATGAACAGGAAATCGGGCTTTTCTTCCAGCACATGCCTATCGAGCTGCGGGACGCCATTGACTATTTCATCGATCAAGCCCTACTCCTCAACGTCTGCCCCCCCATCGACTTCCGAGGGTGACCAAGACTCATACACGACTTCCTTGATCACGGTGTTTTCCCGCAAAGGATTCAACTTAAGATCCAGGCTCTTCTTCTGACGTCACCTGAGCCCCATGTAGACTCGAAAATCCCTCCGGCCAGGCAGATTTTGTATGGCAAGACACCCGATCAAGCCCACTGTAGTCTGGTAAGACTTGATGCCGAGCTGCGCTCCAAGTGGTCTGGGCAAACTGGAGCAACTGTTTCCCTGTGCCGCAAGCCAACTCCAATACAATCCCCCCCGAGTCTTTCAGAAAGGCCGGCCCTTTCCTCAAGATCATTCGATGGAAAGCTAAGCCGTCCTCAGGACAAAATAAGGCTTCACCCGGTTCATAATCCCTGACATCTTTGGCTAGACTTTCCTTTTCGTCCTGACGAATATAAGGAGGATTGCTGACGATGAGATCGAGAGATTTCAGCCATGGCGAGTCTTCTGAGATTCCCTTGAAAACATCACTCTGCAAACAAGTCAATCGATCCGCCAAGCCCAGAGCTTCGGCATTCTTCAAGGTGCAGGCCAAAGCTGCTTCGGAGATGTCAAGGGCAAGTGCGGTCGCATGTGGATTGTGATGAAGAAGCGACAAGGTGATGCAACCCGACCCCACACCCACTTCAAGAAAGCGTGGGTGGCTGACGCCATCAAGAAAGGTCTGACTGGCGTGGACAACATGTTCTGTTTCTGGCCGGGGGATCAACACACCAGGGCCCACAGAAAAAGTAAGGTCCAGGAAATCTCTCTTTCCGAGAATGTAGGCGATGGGTTCATTGGCTAAGCGGCGCTTAATCAAGGCGCGGAAGGCCCCCCTGCTTTCGTCGTCCACCGGCATGTCAAAGCGCGTAAACAACTCCAAACGCTCAAGCCCCAGTACTTCCGCTAGAAGGAGATCTGATTCAAGCCGCGGAGAGTCAAAACCCCGCTTACCCAGGACTTCAGCCCCAGATTGAGCGAGTTTGCCGACATTCCATTGCGTTTCCTTCATTCGATCTCCTCGCTCCAGAACTCCAAAGGAAAAGGGCGCCAAACGAATGGCGCCCTTGATTCACATCGACATTCTATCGCGGCCAGCTGATTCACGACCTTGAGGCCGCCAGGGTTGCACGGCCCCCGACCTCTGCCCCGTCGTCACTGACGACATCCGGCGAGGGGCTCTGTTTATCTCAAGAAAGGCCCAGTGCCCACGATCCCATGAATAAGGCAGTTAGACTTTTGTTTCGTCTTGCTGGCCTACGATTTCCTTGTCGTCTTTGTCTTCGTCTTCACCCCCAGAAGCCCGAGCTTCCCGAGCACGACGGCGAGCTTCCTTCGGGTCTTCTTTGGGCTTTGCGTTCTTGAAAGCAGAGAAGAAGGAAATAAGCATGAACACAGTCAAGGATGCCATGGCGATCCATGTCATGTGGAAACCTGATCCGAAACTATTCCATGCGGTGGTTGCCATGTAACGGGTGGGCAACTCGTCGTCGTCCAAATCCGTATTCTTCCCCATGATCATGCCATGGATAGGAGCACCAAATACTTTCCCAGCGGTGAGAGGGAAAATTGCGTCACCAGCCAAAGCTGTCGCTTTCGCGTCAAGAAGCTCCCGATACTTGAGGCCAGCCTCGCCTTTCAAATTCGGCATGGCGTCCATTTCAGCTTGAACAGCCGCTTGGTGCTGCATGCGCAACTCACTGCTGGTTGCCTGGACGTCCCGGTATTGAATAAGAACAAAAAGGACAGCCAGAATCTCAAGAGTAAGTACGGGCCATAGGGTCAGGCGGCGGCTCTTGATGCTGGCAATGCATGTCCAGAATGCACCCACGGAGCTGACCATCATGATCATTTGCCAGATGGTGAATCCTTCGCTGCCAAACTCACCATTCCAAGGAAGAATAGCGCCAATAAAGAAAGCCAAACTAATCCACAGGAAGAAGTAGAATTGATTGTAAACCTGTCCTGAATAGATGTGGGCGTAGGTGACATCAAATACAGGTTGGGGCTCCGGCATTTCCGGGGCATTTTCGTTGTTTTCAGACATAGTCAACTCCTTATTCCTCGAGGCTCTCGAGCCTTAGTTCTTTGTCATGTTCCATCAGGGGCTCAATGATCTGATCCAGCTCGCCTTGAAGGATCTTCTCCAACGCATGGACACTGAGTCCAATGCGATGGTCCGTCAGGCGATTCTGGGGGAAATTGTATGTGCGAATACGCTGACTGCGATCTCCAGATCCAATCAGAGCCTTTCGCTTCGAACTTCTGGCTTCATTGCGCTTTCTGGTTTCCAATTCATACAGCTTTGCTGCAAGAATACGAAGCGCTTTTGCCTTGTTCTTATGCTGGGATTTCTCGTCTTGGCAACTCACGACCACCCCCGTGGGGATATGAGTGATGCGAATAGCACTGGATGTCTTATTGACGCTCTGCCCCCCAGGCCCGGAACTTCGATAGGTATCGATGCGCAGGTCAGATTCGGCGATGTTGACATCCACATCATCGACCTCTGGTAGCACGGCCACCGTGGCTGCTGAGGTGTGGATACGCCCTTGGGACTCCGTTTCGGGAACACGTTGCACCCGGTGCCCGCCAGATTCGTACTGCAAATACTTGAAGACTGAGTCGCCCTTGATGCTCATGGTCAGCTCCTTGAAGCCTCCCACCGTACCAGCGGCAGCCTCCAGGACTTCCAAAGTCCAGCCCCGCCCTTCTGCATAGCGGGTATACAT
>WFTN01000522.1 GCA_015485455.1 Planctomycetota bacterium
GCAAAGATCCCTGCAGAGGTTCATACCCAGTTCTCTGAATGGATCGACACCGATCTTCTGGAACTTGATGCCTGGAAGTTGAGCCAAGTCTTGTTTGATAACTACAGTGTCAACGAAAGTACTGGGCGCGTTGAGATGGGCGAAAAGATCCTGGTGGAGAAGAAGGACAGCAAGTGGTCCATCGCTTCTCTCGGGAGTGATGAAACCTTTGATGAGGACAAGTTCAAGGAAGTGACAAGCGAACTTGATAACCTCAAAATCGTTGGCGTGCGAGCCAAACCAGAGGGGATTGATGCCCATCTCAATATCAAGAAAGGAATGGCAGGTCGTGCCGCTCTTGAGAGCTTGGTTTCCCGCGGGTTCTTTCCTGGTCCCAATGACAAGATCTATTCGAACGAGGGTGATTTGATCGTCACCACGGACTTGGGGGTGGAATATACCCTTAGGTTTGGGGAGGTCCTCTGGGGCAAAGGCGAAGCGCTGACCGCAGGTGCTAAAGACGAAGGCAAGGGTGGGGAAGAAGCTAAGAAAGAAGGACAGAAACCTAATCGTTTCTTGATGGTGAGCGTGCGCTTCAACGAGGCTTCGCTCCATCGTCCAGAAAAGCCTGCTCTGAGCGAAGATCAAATCGCTGACCGTAAGAAGGCGGCTGCCCAGATTCAAACGGTGGTTGCCGCCGTCAATGCCTACCTGTCCGCTGAGAAGAAGTTGCCTGAAAACTTGGCTGAATTGACAAAGGGAGACTCGCCTTATCTCAAGACTCTTGAACAGGATCCATGGGCCAATGATTTGACCTATCGTGTTCTTGAGGGCGAGAAGTTCGAAGTTCTCTCCTTGGGAGAAGATAAAGCCCCAGGTGGGGTTGGCAATGGGAGCGACCTGAGCTCACTTAAGCTTGAGGACGAAGAGCAACATCAGAAGTTATTCGACAAATGGGCTGAGTTTAAGAAAGACGTGGACGAAGGGACTAAGGAAGCGGAGAAACTGAGCCAACGTTTCGGCCCTTGGTACTATGTGATTGATGCTGCCAGCTTCGATAAACTTCACCTCAGTCGAAAGGACTTGGTTAAGCCTGCTCAAGATGAAGTGGGCGCTGATGGCAAGTAAGGTTCTGCTCTGACACCATCGATTTGTGGGTATGAAAAAGACCATCCTCCTTTGAGGATGGTCTTTTTTCTAAGGCGTTCGACTCGATGGAATTCTAATTCAACTGAAACGACTCGACGTCCGAGAGGCAGATCCCAAAGGGCAAAATGTTGCCAGAAGGTGTCGGGGTTGATCCCAGGAAGTCCAATGACAACGCTTGGACATAGATGTCAAAACCTGCCAAATTCGGAGGCAGCATAGGTGGAAGTCCAATGTTGGCTGTCGCGTTTCCGGAGAAATCTGCTTGCAGGTTCAAGAAAGGCGCCAGAGGATTGACAATGCCCAGGGTAATGACGCCGCCAATGTCTGTTGTCCCAGCCATGTCGCTTCCCAATAGGAATACTGGGGCGAAAGGGGCGTTCCCTGTTACTGAGAATGTCAGATCTCCACCGGCAGTCATGGTGCCGCCGATAGACAGGTCGGAACAACTTTGGGCAGAAGATATACTTCCGAGGGCACATAGAACGACAACAGTGAGGGTTAGATGCTTCATGATTTTCTCCGACAATGGTTTGGCAGCAATGAACAACATCGCCATGATAGCCCATGGTAAGCAATTTGCACACTCCACTTTTCGAACTTGCGCTGGAGGCCTTTGTGGTCTTAGATGGTGCCTAAGTCCTCTCGTTCTTCACTGTTCCAAGTGACTCTGGGTCAACAACTTATCGGGATGAGCTCAACATGTTGTCGTCTGCCCTTGGCAGCAGCTCCCCAAATCGCTCAGGCCCATGAAATGAAGCAATCGGAGAGATGTTTCATGACTTTGGTGTTCGCCCCAGATGACCGCATGGCTGTTTAGACAGGTCCGCGTCTGCTTTGTAGAGTGCCCCTTGGGTGACTCCGCAGTGGGTCATTCTCCGGTGTTGAACACACCTATGAATGAGTTTGACAGCTCCATAGAAGCAGTAAAGGTACCTATCTCCTAGATGAAGACTCGATCATGTTGCCATCGTGAGTTCTTTCGGAGGGACTGGGGCTGTGGGAGGCGTTAGCAGCTCATTTTGGTTTGGGGAAGTTATGCGAACTCAAGGCTAAGGAACTGGAAGAGGCTCACGAATCATTATCACCCTTGCTCTATCGGCGCGCCCACCATGTTGCCACGGATAATGAGCGCGTTGATGACTTCGTCAAGGCACTGGATGCAAAGGACTTTCTCAAGGCTGGGGGTCCGTCTTGTACCAGAGTCATGACTCCTTACGAGACAGTTTTGAAGTCAGCACGCCTTCCTTGGATCTCCTTGTTTCCCTGGCCCGTTCTATTGGGGAAGAAGGGGGCGGAGATTCTTAGAAACTAACCAAGATGGCTGAATTGCAGTTGACAAGGTGTCTATCTGTTGTGTTTCTGAACTGCTTTGCTGCATTCTTGCCCAAGACTCCGCCGATTGGAGTGATGGTTGCAGCGTGGTGATTTTTCTTCCTGGGACAGCAGATTTTCTCGTTATCTTAGGTCAGCCGGTTCCTTTTCGGCGTCTATGCTATTGATGCTGACAATCTTCCTTCGGAGTCGACATGAGTTCCAATAGCCCGAGCAACCAAGCCCTGAAGCTTCTCAAGGATTCATTTGGGTATGACCAATTCAAACCAGGGCAAGAGGAGGTAATCGGGCATTTGTTGAGAGGCAATTCCGCGGCGGCGGTGTTCCCCACTGGGGGTGGGA
>WFTN01000523.1 GCA_015485455.1 Planctomycetota bacterium
CCCTTTAACAACATCTTTCCTCGGTTCGCCGGGGTGATGGCAGATCGTTACCTTTATGTATCCTTGATGGGACTGGGAATTTTCTGCGCTGGAATCGGCCTTCGATTCCAACAGGGGATGGCAAGACAAGTTTTTTCCGCCTTCCTCTTGGTGTTCGTTTTCGGTTTGGCCTTCTTGTCGAATCGGCGTTCTGAAGTTTGGCGAGACAGTGAGACACTTTGGTTGGATGCCATGGATTCAGCGCCCCAGGCTATTCTCCCTTATCTTCAATTGGGTCAGGTCTATGAAGAAAGGGCTCAGGGAGAATCGCTGACGAAAGCGAATTCACTTCTTGATGAAGCGGCAGTTTTGTTCGCCAAGGCCACGAGCCTGGGGAAAACGCCTCGGGAGAAATCTCAGGCTCTGATCAAGTTGGCGTCTTTGGAAGCGCGGCGGGGGCGTTATCAAAGTGCCTTAGATGCCTTCAAACGCTTAGATCAAGAGCTGCCCCCAAACTTGTCGAAAGCTGAGATCGAAGAGTTGGACCATGGGGCTGTCACCCGTGCATCTGCCCTGGCCGGTTTGGGCCGTTTTGAGGACGCTCTCAAAGTTCTCGAGGGAGTGGGGGTTAAGTCACCTGCTGATCGGGAGGCTAGGCACAACCGTGCTGTGGTCAAGATTTTGATGGCCGACAAAATGCTACGAAGTGCCCACAGCGACGCTGGCCGACAAGCAGCTGTTGATGCCTATAATCAAGGGCTGTTGGCCTATCGGGCGATTGTTGAGTTGTGGCCAGACTATGAAGTGGCTCGGCACGACTATCTGAACGCTTACATCCCAGCTATTTGGCTGAAGGATTATCACATCGACATCACCAAAATGGCCAATGCCTTGGTGCGTGATTTTCCGAAATCTGGCCGTGCCTATTACTTGCGGGCCCGTGTCCTGAAAGAGGTGGATCCAGAAGGAGCTTTGCGTGACCTGAAGACCAGCGTTCAGCTCGATCCCTACCGAGAAGAGCCTTACTTGTTGGTTGTTCAATTGCTCCGCAGCACCGGAAAGAACAAGGAGGCCAAGCTTGTTATTGACAAGGGGTTGGCATCACTTCCTGACTCAAGTCGATTGAAGTCGGCGCTCTGCGAAACCTATGTTTCCTTCGGCTACCACCATAAGAACACCCAGCGCCTTGACTATGGGGCGGAGGCCGCGGCTAGGGCGCGGGCCATTCAACCAAATTCAATCTCTGCTTGGCAACTCACGGCGGAGGTTATCCAGGAGCAAGCGGAAGTTGCCCGCAGCCCGTCGGAGAAAAAGCGACTGTGGAACCAAGCCAACAAAGCGTTCTTGAAATTGGAAGAATTGGATCCAGGGAACACCGTGGCTTTGTTGGGGCGTGCACGCTATCACCGCATCAAAGGGTATGCTTATCTTTACACCAACTTGCCGAAGAACATTGCCAAAGATGTGCGCAAACGTCAGCGCCAAGAGATTCGCCGACAAGCTATGGAGGAGTTTCTGGTGGCGACAAGGCTGGCCCCCAGTGCAGAGGACTTGCGGGAAGTGAAAGTCTTGCTGGATGCCTATGCGTCTGAGTTCCGTGGCCGGGCGGAAGACTTGCTGCAAATCAATGATGTCCCCAGGGCATCGGTGGAGATCGAAAAGGCCATTCACTTCGCTCCCAACTCTGCGGAGAATCAAAGCACTTTGGCGCGCATCCTCTTGAGCTCTCTCCGTTTCGACGAAGCGGAGGAGGCGTATGAGGCTTGCTTGGGTTTTGAGCCTGAGAACCTACGGGCGCTTTTCGAGTTGGGGAAGTTACGATTTGATCGTCGAAGATTCGCTCAAGCGCTGTCGCCTCTGAAAAAGTTCCTCAAGGTCACCACCGGAAACAAGAGCCCTGCTCTTGCGGACATTCGTAAGGCTGCCATGGCGCTGATCGAGACCTGCGAAAAGAAATCAAAGAAGAAGGATACTTAATGAGCCTCGAAAGATTCTATCTTGATGGGACACTTGCTCCCCTCGGTGCTATGGTTTCCATTGATGGGTCGGAGGCTCTCCATATGCTGCGTGTCATGCGTAAGAGCGAGGGGGATGAAGTCACGCTCTTTGACGGTCATGGGCATGAGGTAAGGGCTCTGATTGAAACCTGCGATCGACGCAGCGCCAAGCTCAAGATTACCAAACTCGTGGAATCTCAGCCCCATGAACAATGCGTCTTGGAGTTGGCGGTTGGTCTTCCCCGAGGTGGTGAAGCGGTCGACTTGGTACGGCGTGCCATTGAAGCTGGAGCTGATATTGTTCGTCCTCTTGTTTCCCAGCGTTGTGTCCATCGGCCAGACAAGAAGAAAGAAGAAAAACGAAAGGATCGTTTTCGCCAAGCGGCGATCACGGCCTTGAAACAATGCAACCGCAATAATATGCCCGGATTTCCCTCTCCCACAAAGTTGCGAAAGCTCGTCCTGGGAGAAGGACAAATTGGCGTCTTTGGTTCGACAAAAGAGGGTCTCAGTATGCGGACCTTCGAGAAGACCATGGGAGGAGTTCCCAAGAAAATGATGGTCGTGGTCGGGCCAGAGGGTGGATTCACGGACGATGAGGAAGAGTTCTTGCGCGCTGCTGGTTTTCATGGTTTGACCATGGGGAAGCACGTCTTAAGGGTAGAAACCGCGGCGGTGGCCATGTTGAGTTTCTTCTCTTCGGCGGCTCCTGGGGAATTGGCTTAGCTCGACCATTTTTCCCAACAGAATTCTTGATTCTTCCTTGGCGTCTTCTGTCCAAAGTTCGTTATCCCGGTCAAAGTCCTTGCTCAAATAGGAAAGGCCTCGCATCATAGGATTATGTCAGTTCGATTCTCCTTAGAGCATGACGGGGTGACCCGTACTTTTGAATTGCGCAAGAGTGTGGTGACTTTTGGGCGCTCCCATAGCTGTACTGTTCCCATTGATGACCCCGCTTTGTCGCGAACCCACTGTCAGCTTGAAGTTGAAGGTGCGGGTTGCTTTGTGCGCGATCTCAATTCCCGCAATGGGACTATTGTTGATCTCGAACGCATTGACCGTTGCGAACTAAGAAGTGGTGTCGAGGTTGCCATTGGCAATACCCTTATTACTTTTTTGGGGCAAGGTGAGGTTGCCTCTTCGACTTCCTTACCATCAAAAACCAGACGATGGACAGAGCGACTGTTTTCCAAAGAGAAAATTCGCGGCCCCAAGGGTCAGTCAACGGCTGGCACCCAAGAGCTCAAACGTCTACGTCGTTTGCTTGAGATTAACCGCCAGATCGCCAGTGAAATTGAGCCCGAACGTGTGCTCTCCAATATCTTAGATGCAGCAGTTGAGTTTGTGGAAGCTGAGAGGGGTTTCCTCATGACTGTTGAAGATGACCAACTTTATATTCCGGTGGCTCGCGACTTTTGGCGCAAGGACATTCAGGCCCCGGCATTTGAGGTCTCCCGTTCGATTGCCTTGGAAGTGGTTAAGCGCGGCAAAAGTGTCATCACCGAGGATGCTAGCGAAGATGGCCGGTTTGAGGAGATGGTCTCGGTCTACAATTTGAAAATTAGATCTGTTCTGTGTGTCCCCTTGGTCAATCAGCGCAGTGTTGTTGGTGCGATCTACTTGGACAATCGTTTTACGCGGGGAAGTTTTTCTCCGGATGACATGGAAGCCATTGAAGCCTTTGCTGACCAAGCTGCCATATCCTTGGTTAACAGTGGTATGATCGCCAAGGAAAGAGAAGTGTCTGCAGGATGGCGGGAAGAGGCTAAACGTCGTTTCGTTGAGCTTCAGTCGGCTCAGGACCAGCTCAGCCAATTAGACGAAATCACGGGTTTGCGAGGTGAGTTTCAGGCGATCGTTGGACGTTCCGAGTCTATTCGTGCTTGTTTGTCTGTGGTTGATCGGGTTGGCCCCAGTGATCTGGCTGTTCTGATCCGTGGGGAGAGCGGCACGGGGAAGGAACTGTTTGCTCGCTGCATTCACCAAAACAGTTTGCGTGCCGAAGGACCGTTTGTCGTCCTCAACTGCGGGGGCTTCCCGGACGGGCTTATCGAGTCCGAGTTGTTTGGCGCCGTGGCCGGTGCCTACAGTGGGCTTAAAGAATCGAAAGCTGGTCTGATTGAGGCTGCTCACGGTGGGACGCTGTTCTTGGACGAAATTGGCGACATGCCTGAACCCCAACAACGGACTCTCCTGCGGGTCTTAGAATCGGGCGAAGTACGGCGCCTCGGGGAGAGTCAACGGCTTAAGGTTGATGTCCGTATCATCTCGGCGACCCACCAGGATCTGGAGGCTCGGGTGGAAGAGGGGCTGTTTCGAGAGGATCTTTACTATCGTCTCAAAGGACTGGAACTCCGAGTGCCAGCTCTCAGAGATCGATCTGGAGACGTGGCCGCCTTGGTTCATCATTTTGCCAGCGAACAAGATATCCCATTCAGTTTCTCGGAGGAGGCCATGGAAGCCATGAGGGCTTACTCTTGGCCTGGGAATGTCCGGGAGTTACGCAATGAAATCTGCCGCTTGTCAGTCCTGGGCCGTTCCAACGTTGGGCTTCATGATCTTTCCGAGCCCATCCAGAATCCTCGGGTTGATCAAATGCCTGGAGGCCTCAAAGGTTGTGTGGAGGCTCTGGAAAAGCAGTTGCTGTCCGCGGCTCTCAAGCAGTTTGACGGCAACAAGACCAAGGTCGCTGAGCTCTTGGGGTTGTCACGTCTGGGGCTACGCAAGAAGTTAGCCCGCTACGGAATGGGTTTCGATTCCCCCAAGAAAAGTCCCTCCGCAAGCAAGAAGAATCCCGAACCGAACGTTGAATGATCTCGAATACGGTATCCGGTCAAGTTCGCCAGTTTTTCGGGTGAATCCGCACCTTGCAAATTCTGCCAAAGACTTGGACTATTCGGTCCATGCAACATCTGATCAGAGAACTGGCGAATCCGAATGGTACCCAAGTCAATATTTTCCGGTCCACTCCCCAAAAAGATGACGTCTTCATGGTAGGAGTTCATTGTGAAACCAAACAACCATGATCGTTTTCTTCGTAACGTCTTCTCAACTCCGGCTCATGCTGCGGCGATGTTGGTGAAGTTCTTGGGCCGGCAATTCGCTTTAGACCATGACCTCTCCACATTGGAGCTCGTCCCTGGAAACTTCGTTGACTCGGGACATCTCAGGCACGAAGTGGACTTCCTTTTCAAAGTGAAGAAGTCTGGGGGCAAGTCTGTCTACATTTACCTCTTGGTGGAACACCAAAGTACGCCCTTCGCCATGATGCCTGTGAGGCTATTTCGATACGTATCCAGGATCTTCGAATCCTCGGATGCGGAAAATAGGTCCCCTCGCGATGTTCCGGAGGTCATTCCCGTGGTTCTTTACAATGGGCATCGGAAGTGGAATTCCCCCACCAAGCTCAGTGATTTCTATGACCGTGAGGACCCCAGCGAGTCTCTCGGTGATGCTGCGGTGGAGCTCAAGTACAGGTTGGTGGATTTGTCCAAGGTGTCTGACCAGCAGATTCGCCAGGAGGGTCCCGCCAATACCCATACCACCATCCTGGCCCTCCTATTTTTAAAACATATTTACGATGAGTACTTTGGTGCCTTGCTCAAGGAATGGGCTCACTACTTCGAGCAGGCTTACCGAGAAATCCAAGGAGAAAGCTTCTTGGAGAGCGCCACATATTATATTCTGGAGTCAACCGACGTAGCCCATGAGGAACTCATTGACTGTGTTGTTCCTTACACTGAACCGGAGGTGGAAACATTGATCAAAACAACAGGCCAAAAGCTCAGAGAAGAAGGTCGAATCCAAGGCCGCGCGGAAGGCCACATGGAAGGACGCAAGAAAGGCCTCATGGAAGGGCGCAAAGAGGGCCGTGCGAAAGGCCGCCAAGAAGGCCGCCAAGAAGGCCTTCAGGAAGCCACGGCTAAGGCCCTTCGAATCGTCCTGATCTCGCGCTTTTCTGAACTGACTGACGAGCAGAATCGTAAGATTGATGGCGCCAATCTCGATCAATTGACCAACTATTTGGAACGGGTTTCTGGGGCTAAAACAGTTGATGAAGCATTGCGATAATCGCAACCACCACTGCGCCGCCCATCAATTCAAACATCGTTCCGAAGCCGAGTTCGTCGTTCAGCTTCATAACTCTCAAGAATAGGGCGTCCCCTGGTACGTGGTTGCCTGACATAGGATTCTCCTTTCTCGTTCACTATTGCGCTGCTCGGTCGTCGCTGTTTTTTTACAGCAACATGTCAAAGCCGATGGGCTGAAGTTTGGTCTGGAGCCCTTTGCTGTTGAGATACTGCGTCATCTGGTCTTGGTGAGCTTCCCCGCTATCCATGACGGTGTCGTCCGTGGCTTTAGCGCGATCGCCCAAGAGCACTTGTTCCGGAGAGTTGACGGCAATCTGCTTCTCAACTTTTTGGAGCAGGGGATCTTCTCGAACCTCCAACACGCACTCAAGTCGCTGAAGAATCGTGAATGGTGGACCCACCTCCCTCAATTGAGAT
Source organism: Planctomycetota bacterium (assembly GCA_015485455.1). Classification (GTDB taxonomy): domain Bacteria; phylum Planctomycetota; family DRQF01; genus S139-23. The sequence goes on from WFTN01000523.1 coordinate 6,485, forward strand.
CGTTTGAAGTCATCCTGGAGTCAATCAAGTTCCAGATGTATGCCGCTGTTTGGGATAAATTGGTCGCCTGCGTTCTCCTTTACCTTTGTCCAGAGTCCAAAACCCAATTCAGGGAGCCCAACGGCAAAGCGATCCGACCCTAGGTGCAGATTCTGCAAGAATGCCCCGGGGAACAAGCCAACTGGGGGATTTCCACAAAACGTCACGACTTCGCTGTCGGTGGCGACAGCTTGGGCTAACTATGTTGACTATCAAGTGAATCGATGGGGGGGGCATAGGGGATACTGGCAACTAAGTTTCCGCCCGCTCTTTGCTGGTTTACGTTGCTCACCAGGGCAGCAGCCTTAAGTGCTTTGTTTTGAGTCACTTATGGCTCTTGCTCTTTTGATGGCTGATGGTATGTTCTTTGCACTTCTCTTGGGGCCGGTCTTTCCCGGCCTATGTGCTGAGCCCTTTGCCCAGTACACATCCACCTAAAGATCATGGGACCTACACTGGGGTCTCGGAATTATTGATTTATGGCGAAAATCATCGTGAATGATGGAGATGGCGACAGCGAGTTCGCTCTTTCCGATCAGGGTGCCACCATTGGCCGGGTCGCGAAGCACTGCGACATTGTCATCAAGGTCCCGGAGGCATCCCGGCAGCACTGTCGGCTGAAGATGGAAGGCTCATCCTGGTTCGTGGAAGATTTGGGTTCCAGCAATGGGACCCGTGTGAATGGCCGTAAGGTTACAACCTTCGAGCTTCAGGACGGCGACGAGATCATGGTTGGCAAAGCTCGTCTCCGTTTTCTTGAATCTGATGTGGTGGTGGACGAGATTTCCTTGGATGACGACGAGGAAATGGAGCTCGAGATTTCTCTTGAGGAAGACGCGTTCTTGCGCTTCCTCAATACGGATCGCCAAGGGCAAAAGGTGGATTTCGCTGGCCGTATGACCTTTGGCCGACGCTCGTCCAATTCCGTTCCTTTGAACGAAAAGGGAGTGTCTGGCAGCCATACGGAGTTCATACCCGAGGACGGTATCTGGATCTGCCGCGACTTAGGCAGCACAAATGGCACGTTTGTGAATGGTGAACCGGCTGTAGAAGCTCGCTTGGAACCTGGGGATCGTGTTCGCATCGGAACAGTCGAGTTCGTCTTTGGTGTGGGAGAAAACGAAGGCGACGCGGAGATGGCATCGACGGTCATCATGACTGAGGTGCCTTTGGAAGACGAGATTTTCGCCATCTCCGAAGCCAACATGAAGCGCAAACAGAAGGCCGCCACGTTCTTGTGGCTTGGTTTGATTGTTGCGGTGGGGGGCGCTGGTGGCTGGTGGCTGACTCAGGGTTCAACACGTTCAGCATCGGTCAAGACAATTGCGACGATCGAAGGGAATCAATTAGGTGTTGACGGAACATTTGAACCAAGAGATTTGGATGATGATTATCTGGTGACAGATTCGGATGCCGTTGATTTCGTCGAAACATCCAAGCGCAAGTCGTCGGGGGAAATGGGGCTTGAAGTTAAGGTCACTGACAGTGACGGTGATCATTACCTGTCATTTACCCACGAAATTGAGCACATATCTACCGCTGATCGTATCGAAGTTGGCGGCAAGATACGTACATCTGGGGTGAGTGGTGGGGCTGTTGGTTTTTCTTTGATCTGGAAAGACGCCAACGAGCGAGTTCTCGGTTATTCTCATGCCAATGCACCTATGGGAGAAGGAAAGTTCGTTGAGGTACGGGGCATGTTCATGCCACCATACGGGACGGATCATGCCGCAGTTGCAATCGGCTTCCATGATGCTCAAGGTAAGGCCTATGTCGATGACGTTTTTGCTCTTAGGTCACGTGGTGGCGGTGCCACTTTGACCGCTCATGGTCATGATCTCTTGTTGGACGCTTCCGGTGCTCTTGTTGTGAGTCGCGATGGAACAGAAATTTTGGATCATGGTGGCTTCTATCAGGTTGAGGGCAAGACCCCCCATTTTCTGGGCCGCTTATTTGCCCCGGAGAGTATGGAAAGCAGCGATCAAGGGCGCTCTGTTTCTGGTTACTTGTCCTATGGCGCTGGCGGCAACGCATCGTTCTCCCTTGGGTTGGAAGCGAATGGTGTGGTTTGGCAGGGGATGTTCGCTGGTGACGCGCATGTCAAACTGGGGTTTGCAGTTGATGTGGGGGAAGGACTGGTGACGGTCGGCGCTGAAGGTGCCCTACGACACAATGAAGACTTTAGTCGAGACGGCGTGACGGAGCTTGTTGTGGCGACTGGGCCTCGAGCGCTTCGCCTCATCTTTGTTGAGCCCACAGCCATTGAAATGATTACCAAGGATCGCCGCAGCATCGTCCTCTTACCTTTGGGATCTGGAGCGGAAGGGGGTGTTGCATTCAATCACAAGATCCAATTAAGTTTCACCGAAGAACTTAGCCAGGTGAACGCTCTCAGCGAAAAGGCCAGGAGCGCAGACAATGTTCAGAAACGCTATGGTGCCGCGATGGTTTATTACCGTGAAATCGTCAACCGCTTCTCATTTCAAAAATCTGCCAGCGAGAGCGCATCGCTTCGTTTGGGTGAGTTGGTCAAGAGAGCCGAGCGAGCCAAGGAACGGCTGACCAAAGCGGTCGATGATGTCCTTTTCTTTCGCACCTTTGATGCCAGTTATAAGCCTTTGAATGAAGAACTCTTGGGCTTGGTAAGCAGCTTTTCAGGTTCAGAATACGAAGAACAATTCGCCGCAATTCAGAAACGTTTGGATGATGCCTGGAAGGAATCCCAGGGATCACGCCGTTTGGCTTTGGCCAAGAATCACTTGGAACGAGGTCAGGATCTCATGGAGCCTGGGGCATCCACACCGGCCTTGGCCCGGGGATTCTTCTTGTCAGTGATTGAGCTGGCACCCGAATCCGAATTGGCTGAGAAAGCCAAAGCGGAATTGAAGAAAATTGAAACACTGTTGGGTGCAAAATGAGCCTCAACAAGAACATGTCTAACAAGGAGTAAAGCATGGCTTTGCTTACCGGTATAGATCCGGGAACTTACAGTATCAAGGTTGTTCAAGGTCAGATGAATGGGCCTTTGTTCAAGTTGTTGAGAGTTGCCGAGTTTGAAGTGGACCCCTCAGGAGATGTAGAGTCGGACATTCTGCGGCTGTTGCAGTCTGAGTTACCCGGGCTGGGTTTGAAACCTGGGATCGTCCGGGCTGGGGCGACAGGGCGTGACCTGATGATACGCTATACATCCGTTCCCCCAGTGCCTTTGTGGCGGTTGCGCATGCTGATGGATTTTGAAGTCCAAGACATGTCAACATCCAGTGGGGATGTATTGGTCGCTGACTACAATATTCTTCACTCTGAAGTTGATGATGGCGATGAGACGGTTTTGGTCTCTTTAGTCAAAAATCACTTCTTGGAAGGCCGACTGAGGGCCATCAAGGGCGGTGGCTTTGAAGTCAAGGCAACGACTCCCAATTGTATCGCACTCTTCAACTCTTTTCTGTCCTTTGGTGAGATGGAAAGCGGGGAGTTCACTTTTCTGGTGGACATTGGCGATCAGAATATCGAGATGGCCATCATCCGGGACGGCGAGCTCTTGTTCGCCCGCAATGTGTCTGGCGGTGGTGAGATGTTCTCCAAGGCAATTGCCGAGAACTGGGGAGTTGGAGTTCCTAAGTCCCGGAGTTTGAAGCACGAATATGGCAACGTGACTCCGAGAGGGCGGGCTTCCTACCAGTCGAGCCAAGAGGAGAAAGTGGCAAATGCCATCATGGGGGTCGCCGGACAACTTTCTGGCATGATCCAATCGACTATGAATTTCGCCAAGAGTCAAAATGGCTTGCGCGACATGCAGATTGGTCGAGTCATGATCTCCGGTGGTGGAGCTTCCTTGACCGGCTTAGACAGCTATTTGGAGCAAAACCTCAACACGCCAGTGATGCGATTTATTCCAGATGCGGGCTTAGACCTCAGCGCTTTGCCTGCGGAGGAAGCCGAATTGTTTGAGGCTGACCCGGGGCGTTTTGCTTGTGCCTTGGGCTTGGCACGGATGTCTTCTGACGGCGATGCCTTCCTCATTGACATCATTCCGGAGGCGACGAAGAAAAAACGTCGCTTCATGTCTCGGCACATCTACATGATTGGCGCAGCTGTCGCCTCGGTGATCTTCCTTGGTATCTTGTGGGCCAGTCTTAGTGGCCAGGTCGCTGACTCCGCTAAAGAACGGCAAATGGCTGAACGGGAGAAACGGAAGTTGTCTGGGATACGCAAACGCTTTGACAACAAGTACGCGGACGCTCTTCTCATGAAAAAGAAGACCAACCGTTTGGCATGGGAAAGCCGTGGTGGCACTTTTCTGGTGCGGGGGCAGGGATTGGTGCAAAGATGTGCTCACCAATCCATCTGGATCAAATCCATTGATGTTGGGGTTAAGAACCAATCTCCTCCGGGAAAAGAGAACGATCGCAAGTCATCCGTTCAAAAAATGTTGGTCACTGTCAAGGGGGAGATTCGCCAGTTGGGTGCAGGAGTGACCGCAAGCTTTAACCACTTTGTCGAAGGGCTGCGAAAAGACGAACACAATCCACTGGTGAATATCGTGAACAGCCCCATGGACGCGGGTGGCGAATTCGAGGTAACCATTGACTACGTCGGCTGGCCGAATGACGCGGACGGCGAAGGAGAGACAGAATGAACTTCGAAGAAGTTTGGCAAGAAAACAAATCCTTCATCCTCATGATCTTTGCTGGCTTGGTGGTGTTTGGAATCGGTTACTTGGTGATCAACAGCTCGTTCTCTGACGAAATCGCGGCCAACAAACGAGGTACGGCGGCAGCGAAACGACGAGCCAAGAAGCTACCCAGTGGAGCCATGAAACGGGTCGAACGTCGTTTGAACGAGATCGAAGAAAACCTCAATTTGCTTGAGAAGGAATTGGCCTACAAGCCAAGCCCGGGTTTCACCCTTGTGGGCGTGAATCGTTCTCCTGACATCTACTTCAATGAAATGATTCAGCGTCTTTTGAAAGAGAGGGTCGAACCGGCTGCATCTCTCGATATTCGTGTTCCCGCTACCTTGGGGCTCAACGGCATTACTCCCAAGACGAGCGCTGAACGAGAATGGTACTTAAACGGTCTCGATGTCGTGAGCCGTTGTTGTTTGGCTGGGATGGCTGCGGGTGTTGAATCGATCGAACCGATTCGCATTGCAAAGATGTTGAAGAAGAGTCGATCTCGGCGCAACGAAACGACCCCTTACCTCAAACCTCTTGATGTGAAGATGACAGTCAAGGGCAAACCTGGCGCGATCGACAACATGCTCCGCGACATCATGTTGCCTGGAGCCCGTTTGGCCATCGCCAAGGCGCGTATTACTTCATTGGACCAAGATGGGAAGAAACGACAGTCTTTTGTCGACGAGTCTCTTGTCGTTCTGGAGCTGACAGTACGGGCACTTCTGCTCGATCCGGAAGGAGAGCCCATGAGCCCCAAGTCTGGGCGGCTCTAGGAAGAGAATGATGAAACTGAACAAAGAACAAATCGCATTCACTGTTGTCATTTTGATTGTTTCTTTTCTTGCTTACCAGGAGTTGGGGGGCAAGAAACCCGACTACACGGGCAGCAAATGGAAAAGCAGAAGACGGGTTACGACAACCGTATCTGACAACGACCTGGTGACTATGAAATTCGCCCTCGTGTCACCTGATGAAGAAACATGGTTGGAGTCGGGGCGCAACATTTATCGTGCGCCTAAAGATCATGTCCCCATGCCACCCTTGAGCCTCTCAGCTCCACCTCGTTCCATGGTGGTGACGAGCAAACCTCAATCGAATCCCGGACTGGATCCCTATCATCGTCTGGATTCGGTTGGCCCGGTGGTTCCTGTGGAAGGTGTTGAATTGTCCCCAAGAACTGTCGCCCAAGGGGGGGAAGAGGCTGCGGATGATCTGAGCAATGAAGAGGAGGGGGAAGATCCGGCCATGATCCCTGTGGAAGGGTTGGGGGGCGAGGATGAAGTGGCCGATGAGCTGGCTGCATTGGAGCAGAAACTAAGCGAGGTGGGTAAGGCAGTTCAAGAAGAGAAGAAGCCCGAAAACTCTAAGAAGGCTAAACGAAGGGTTAAGAGTATTCTGAACTTGCGTGAGCGTTTGGCTCAAGACGCGGAAGCCAAAATTGCCAAAGAGCGCGCGGCCCGTCAGAAGTTGAAAGATGAGGCTGAACGTCGCCGCCGTCTTGACAAGATTCACTGGCTGACTGGAGAAATTTGGTACGGAACGATCGAAAATGATCGTGTTGCTCCCAAGGGCAGCGATAGTCTGGACAAGTACGCCATCAAACTGCGAATTGATGAGATTCGACAAAAGACAACAGCGAGCGCCTCCGAGCTGCAAGCTATGTTGAGTGATCGTTTGCTTGAGATTGAGTTTAAGCGGTGGACGAAGCAGAAGTGGAGTGCCAAAAATAAGGTCTCGCCGGTTAACGTGGCATCGATCGAATTCGCAGAAGGCGAAACATCGGGGGCGTACACCGTGGATCAATTTGAGTTGGATCGACGTCTCACACCAACATCTCAGATCGAACGTCATATGGCCATGGTCAAGAAGTTGGGAACTATCGGTGAATTCGGTTTGGCGAAACAGCATTTGGAACGAATCTTGAAGGAAGGCCATGAAACTCGGGCTGTCTATCAAGCTCTCGCTTTGGCTGCTAATCGCGACTTTGACTACAACGTTGAACTCATGGCTGTTCGTGATGGTCTGGCCAAGTTTCCTGAGGATGCGATCTTGATGGCCAGTGCCGCCGACCTCTACAGTCGTTTGGGCTTGGATAAACTGGCGACTGAAATGTTTGAGAAAGCAGAGGCATTGGCGCCCAGGAATGCGGTGGTCAATGCTCGGCATGGCAGGCATCTGTTTCACGAAAGGGAAGGGGGCAGTGCCAAGCTAACCATCGCTAAGAAACTGCTGGAGAAAGCTTCTTCTGGCCGATTCGAAATCGCCAGCGAGAAGCTTCTTGTTGTTCTCGACCTGGGTGAAGCCAAACTCGCCACCGGTGATATCCCTGGTGCCAAACGGGCATTCGAGAGGGTTAATATCAGTCAACCTGGTAACGTCCGGGCCTTGATCGGTTTGGCTGCCGTGTCTTTGGCCAAGGGCTCCATTGAAGAAGCCCGTGGCTTCCTGAAAGACGCCCTCGAGAGAGATCCTGAATCAGGAAGCATTTACTACAACTTGGCTCTCTGTGCCCTGCATGAAGGCAAGTGGGAGGAAGCACGGGATCAATTCTACGATGCCATGGATGCCGATCCCTTCTTGACCGCTAAATCGAATTGTGGTTTGGGTTTCTTGTACGAGAGCATTGGCAAGATTGGAGAGGCTCAAGCCGCCTATGCCGCGGCCTTGGTTGCCGATCCTGAGGATGGGGAAGTGCTCTACTGGAATGGCCGTGGGTTCCTTCTGGTGGGAGACTATGAACAAGCTTTTACATCTCTCAGATCTGCCCTTGTCCGCTTGCCGAATCAGTTCGACATCTTGGCTGCTCTTTCTGATGCCAGTTTCCATTTGCTCAAGTTTGACGATGCCTTGCGGTATATTGATGCTGCCATGGCCTTGAGGCCGAAATCTCCAGGGTTGCTGATCAGAAAAGCTCAGACCCTTGTGCGTTTGCGGCGTTTCATCGATGCAAAAAAATGCTTGGATGCGTCGAAACAACAAGAAGCGAGTGACGAAGTCGAGATGAGCTTGGCTTATTACTACTACTTGGACGGCAACCACGAAGAAGCCTTGAAGCGTTTTAGAAGTGTTGAGCGCACTTTGGATCGAAGAGATGAAAGTCCACTAGCAAGCTATGTCCGGAGATACGCCAAAGAAATCGCCGACAATCTTTCTAAACGGGTTTGGCAAGATCACTTCAATCGTGTTTCAACTGGACGAGACTTGTTACGCGGCTGGCGATCCTATGCTCCTTTGAGTGGGATTTCTGTGAATCTGCTGAATAACCATGTGAGTTTCTCTGGTACCCAAAAGGCGTCCGATGTGCCCTCGTGCATTTTCCAGCGTCGTAGTGGCCGGGAGTTCGTTTCCTTCGAAGCCGGAATCACAGTCATGCCAGACTCAGAATCTATCTGTGGCGTGGGGTTGTTCACTTTTCGTAAGAATACCGGTGATCAAAATTCCTTTGTGGACGTTGATTCCGGCGGTATCGCCTATGATGGTTTGATCGTAGCGAAGAATCGCGAAGGCCGCTTGGCCTATCGCGAGGTGACGCGCTATCAGTTGGGCCGCTGGAAGAAAATTGATCTTCCATGGCCCCCAGCAGTGGACGGGAAAGCTCAGCAGATCGTTTTGGGTATCGCCAGCGAAGACGGCAAGAAGGGGACGTTTGCTATCTTGGTGAACGGTAATCCGGTTGTCACAGGTTTAGAAATTCGGGGCCTTCGCCGCACCACAAAAGACTTGCAGCTTTGGGCTTTCACTCAAGCTGAAATTGATCGCCGTATCGACATGAAAGTGGATGATGTGCGCATCGTGACAAAAGACAGAAAACGCAGGTAGAAGAGACGCATTATGAATTCCAATCAAGTTGCCGAAAATGGGTTTACTCTCGTCGAACTCTTGGTCGTGATCGCCATTATCTCATTGCTTGGCACTCTTATGATCACAACTTTTACCGGGGCCCAGCGAGACGCTGAAGAGTTTGAAGCGGAAGCATTCATCAAGTCCATTGAGGCAACCCTTGACGTCTACAGAAGTGATCGTCGCAATGGCGTTTTTCCGCCATCGACTTTGGAAGGGTTTCCAGCTTTGGGAAGCAAACTTCCGAACAAAACAAACTTAGGAATCGAAGCTTTGGTGGTTTGTCTTTCGGCTCCGGGCTTTGATGGTTTGGGGAATGACAGTGAAGCCTTTGAAGGGGCTTTGACCAATACGGATGAAGACTTTTCGAGTCGCCGGATGACTAAGTTCGGGGCTAAGGATTTGTTCGAACTCCAAGACCCTTGGGGGAATCCTTACGCCTACTTCCGCGCTCAAGATTATGGCAATCGCAATCTGCAGGCCTATTGCTTGGGGGATGGTGAGATTGTCACCGTGAAGCCTTGGGTCAACCCCAAGACCAAGAGCCCCTACAATCAGAACGGGTTTCAACTCTTTTCCGCTGGACGTGATGGCGAATACAACACCGAAGATGATATCGGGAACTGGAGAGAGCAGTGATTCGAAGTTGGGGGCGCGAACAGGGTCTCACAATCATTGAGCTTTTGGTAGTCATGGGGCTCATCGCTGTTCTTTCGGGTATTGGCGTTGGCATGATGCGTAAGCGCGATTCGAATCTCACCACGGAAGTCAACGGGCGTCTGCTCCGATCGATTCTGCGTCAGGCTCGTAACTCAGCTAAGACCTCCGGTGCTGGGGTCGTCGTGCGTTTAGATCCAGAAGAGAATCTCGTCGAGGCCAGTCCCATAAGTCTCGGAGGTTGTTGGCATTTCGAGGACGAAACTGGGTCGCGTAACATGCAGATACAATCGGCGGTTGAGCTGGTTGATGATGGCTGGATGGGGCGCGCTCTCAAGCTCTCTGGGGGCAGTATCGATTTGGGCAATTCTCCTTTCTTTGAAGCAACTCAGGGGTTTCGATTGCGCTTTAAGCTCAAACCGGATGCCGGAAGTAAAGGTGTCCTGATTAAGCGGCAAAACGGTTTCAAACTGACGTTGACAGAAGAAGGTGCAATTCGTGGTGAGATTATTGCTGGCAAGCAGAACCAGACGGTTTCTTTGAAAACCAGGCCTGGATTGGTGACCGCGGATCGCTGGCAAGACGTTTCTTTCATCTATGACCGTTTGGAGATGGCGATTGAGATTGACGGGGTTCAGTATGCAGCCAAGGCAGAGCACCGTCGCCTGTTCGTTGATCCCAAAGCGCATTTGCTTGTGGGAGGGGATAGTTTCAAAGGTCTTCTCGACGAGCTGCGCTACGACGTTGCTTTGGATGGTAAGATTGAAGAATTTACCACGGGGGTGGATGTTGTTGCTGGAGCGGACCTCATCGTTCGTTTTGATGGCAACGGAAGGCTTGATAAGCGCTTTCACAAGAAACCCGTCACCTTGATTTTGCAAGGGGATGCACCTGACGAAGAAAGCGATCCGGTTCGGGAGGAAATTCGCATCGAATTCACGGGAGTCATCCGATGAGAGAAGACATCCAAACGATGGGGCGTCCCAACCTCGAAGCCGTGGACGTGTCTTTCATGGAACACAGAAGCGATTCTGGCATCGCCCTCATCGTCGTGATGAGTGTTTTGGCTATGCTCATTGTGATTGCCACTCCATTCTTGCTTCAGTCACGGAAAGACCATGCGAGTGCCGTTACCGTTTCTGAACGACACCGGGCCAGGCAAGTGGCGAATAGTGCTCTCGAATGGGCCAAGATTGGTTTACTGGACACCCACCAGGGCGTCGAATCTCAGGGGCGGGGAAAAGGTACACCCTATTGGGATGGCCCGGAAGAATTCCGCATCGACGAACATCCGAAATCTCTCAACGATTTGATCGGTGTCGAAGGTCCCCGTTTCATGGGAGACCCCAAAGGTGACATGTGGGCCATCAAGGTGCGGGATGAAAGCGGCTTCATTAACGCGAACACAGCGCCCCCGTTTTTTTGGTCGAGTTTGGTGGGACGTACGGTTGTCACCCAGGAAGTGGAGCCCAACTCTGGCTCTATTGAAGTGGAGTCGACAGCAGGTTTTCCTCCCACCAAAGGTGAAATTGTTGTCGGCGGTCGGGTTTTCTCCTATCGCAAAGCAAAGGGCTCATCTTTCACGGGGGTTCCGATCAAATCGGCTATTCCCCAAGGTGCCATCGTCATGACTAAGATGGCATGGGACCTTGCCATGTTCGGACAAAAGGTCAAGCGAGCTGGCTATGGGCTTACTGAGCTGGCTTCCATCACGGAACTCAAAGACGTGGCTTCCTACGGTAACCAAGCCCTATCGGAAGAGAAGCTTTCAGCCATCTTGGGCCCCATGACTCATGTGGGTTTTCGCGAGAACGCCGGTGGCTGGTTAGCGCCTCAACGCATCACAGCAGAGCTTGACCCAGACAGCTTCGAGCCAGAAAGTGATGGGCAACCGGTTCGGGTGAGTAACCCAGATTTCTTCAATCCGGGGACAGTGGTGAAGATCACCGACGGCCAATCGACTGAGTACAACATTGTGCGTTATTCTCGTCGCACGGGGAGTGGTGGAGTTCTTTCCCTTCTCAATCAAGTTTCTCGGGGCTACGCCTACGAGACAGCAACGATTTCTGCGGAGATGCGCCACCCTGTTAATATCAACAACTGCTCGAAGCGCGTGCTCACACTTCTTCTTGACGGCATTGATTATGCCCCTCGGTGGCGGAAGCACTCCAATGAGGAAGATCGAGTTTCGTCCAGCTTGGCGGCCAATGTTGCTGAGGTACTTATCAAGAATCGTCCCATTCGAGGAACCGAGCATCTCGTCGATTTATTGGCAGCTCTTTTTCATGTGAAGGCTGGTAGCTTCACCGAAGGAGAATCCCAGATCACCGCGGACATGGTGGCTGTCCCTGGATTTGACAATGTTTCGATGACGGCGAACCATGCCTTGGGTATTGTGCAGAATGCCCTCAATGCCAACCATCGTTCACTCATCAATTCGACGATGCCTTTTTCTTATGTTAGCCACGACTATTTTACTGTTGAGACAGCTTCCAGCGTGAATGACGGAAGCGGCTCAGAGCTGGCCCGGTTTCACATGCGGGAGACCTTTCGTAGCGCCCCCTCTCAGGAATTGCGCCACCGATTACAATCTCAGGCAGATTTTGAGCAGTCGATCGTGGCCGGGCGGGCTGGGAAGAACATTGAAACCTATCCCAACTTGATGACTTTTTTTACCGCTGAAACCGCCAAACCCGAGCAGCGCCTATTTCGCTATCTCCACAATTTTGATGACCCATCAAAGATTGGTTTTCGACCATCCCGCGTTGAAGGTGATGTACGTTTGCAACCAGCTCGACTCTATGGAGGCTGGACGGAACATTTTGATGGCAACTTGTCCGGACCTGTGGCTCGAGGCTTAAGGACGACGAAGAGAACCACCGCCAGAACTGAGTTTATCTTTCCGGAAGGTCTGCCACTCAATACTGGTCCTTACCGTTTGGACATGACTGTTCGCGGGCAGACCTTGGGCACTGGCCAGAAGGCCACGGCTATGGCTGATCGCAATGGCCTCAATCCTTTCGTCGTTGAGTTCTTCATGAAGCCCGCCAGTTTCAGTGGGGGACAGGCTCTCTTCTCAGCCTTGGGGCGGGAGCCAACTGCTGATTTTATTCGCGCTTGGTATGATTCTTCTCAGAGGGTTTTTCGTTTTCAGGTGCACGATATCGCCTTCGATGACCTGCGGGCACGGGTGCCCAGTGTTGCTGAAGTGAGTTGGAGTCCGCCCCAAAGTTCGATTGAGGATGACACCTGGTATCACTTCTCTCTTCATGTCACGGGGACGAAACCCGGGGAGATGAGCCTTCATGTTGATGGCTTTAAGAGGGGGAAAACAAGGTTCCAAACAAAGTTGGCATCTAGCCTTTCTGAGAGTGCCACATCCTTCACTGTTGAGGATGCCTCAGATTGGCCAGACCAGGGGGTTTTCTTGGTGGGAACGGAAGTTGTGAATGCCACGAGGCAAGGCAACAATTTTACTATTTTCCAGAATCCCAACAGCGGCCTTTTGCCTTTGGGACGTGGAGCGCGTGGGTCGCGGGTCTTGTCTCACAGTGCCGGTGAGCGCGTGACCCTCTTTGGCTATTCCAATGTTTTGCGGCGAACCGGCGTGGCTGGGGGAGAGGTCTTGCCCATTGGCGGGGCTGGTTTAGCTGCCGAGTTGGCGCCTTTCTCTTCTTTGGGAATTGGTGATGATGGGACGATGGTGGAAACCTACACTTCGCCAGGCGCCCAGGGCTCCCCACCTATGGCCACAAGTTATGAAGTGCTCGACCTTGGGACTGTGAATGCTATTGAGCTTGCACCTTTACCGACGCAGAACCTAAATTCGGCAGTGCGGACTTTTCAGACAAGTGGCGGTTATGCCATTGTCGCCGGGTTGGTGTATCCGAGTACGCCGTCCGCATCCAACGTACAACCGGTGAATCTGCAAAGAGCTTGTGTTCTCATCCGCTACAGTGGCCGGAATGGCAACAGGTTGACAGGGGTCTCTTTGGCCCGGCAAAGTTTCAACGCAGATCTGGTAGACGGTCAGTTCTTGATGAGGTCTGGCAGTAGTACGCAGGCACAGGGAGCCAGGGACCCCAAATTCTATTGCTCCACCCCGCAGAAGGTCATCACGCGGGATCCCAGTGGGGGATCCACTGCCCCTCTTCTGGCCCAAGTTTTTCCCATCTCTGTGCGCTTGACTGGGAATGTGGGCTACAAGGGACCTGAGGTCGATCAGAATGGCATCTTGTTTCCCGAATTCATTCAATTGGGAACACCCAATTTGGCCCCCGATCTCAGAAACTTCTCCAATCACGCGATTGAGTGGGTGGCTTACTACGGTGTTGATCGGACAAGCAGTGATTTCTTGTGCCACGACGAAGTGTCATTGCTTAACGCCGTGAATATCCTGTTAGATACTGCCGGACTCAACGTCAACACGAATACGAATTTGGCTAACGCGAGCGGATTTGCCCTGCCTTCCATACTCCAGGCCGGTGCCCAATTGCGTTGGCGAGGCCAAGCTCAGACCTTGCAGTTTGGTTGGACAGATATCAATAATTCAGCTCACACCCACAATGCCGGCAGTCTTGCTATTCCTACATTTCGAGTGGCGAATGTTGGTGGCAGGGCACCTGGGTACGGCGATGCGGTTTCTCTTCTCACCGCAGGGAATCAGAACCGAGAAATTCAATTCATATCTTGGGCAGCAGATGTATTGCCCCCGGCCTCTTGGCCTTCAAATCGGCCAGTCCAACTCGATACTCGCGCTTGTTTCACTGCCAATGTGCGCTCCCAGCTCAATCAAATTGCCTTACCCGCGGTCAGTGGAAGTAACTTGGCCAATGGTCCTGCGGTTTGGGATCGACGGCGCTATACCAGAATTGCCAAGTTTCCCTCTGGGGAGCTTCCTCTCATCACCAGTCAAGGGGATAGTCAAATAGGCGGTGATCTTGTGGGCGGTATTCGATCCTCTGGTATGTTGGATGAGATTCGTGTGCGCGCGGTTCAGCGCAATCGTTACGTCTTGTGGGATGACAACCGGGCGGACTACCTTAATTCGCCGCCGAATCCTTATCCTCTGGGCGTGTCAACCAATGCCACGGAAATCCCTATTGTCAGCGCACTTTGGGTGCCAGCTCGTGACCCTCTGAATGCGTCGATAGCGAACTTCTGGTTGCCTGATGGGCAACAGCTTGACACCGCAGACCCACTGATTGAATTGGGCGCCGATGCTGGTTTGGTGATGATTGACGATGAGATTATCGCGTTTCGCAGTGTGGCCCCTGGCCCCGGCAATGCTGGACAGGTTTTGTCGGATTGCCTGCGGGGTTTCATGAACACCATTCCCAGTGAGCACTCCTTCGGGGCTCCCATTGTCTTTCTTGATTTTAGGGCCACCAGCAAGCTATTGCAGTCTACCTCCCGAGAGAGCTTCCGTTTTCAGATCGCCGACGCTCAAGATTTTGGCGTTAGTGATGGTAATGGCAGAGGTGGTGGGACCGTCCTGATTGGCAATGAGATGATTCACTTCACGTCAGCGGCGGGCAATGTTTTGCAGATGCCAAGGAAAATCGATCGTCAGTCCGGAGAGACCGTCGGTATCTTCAGAGCTCGTTATGGCACGCGTACTCAAAGCCATGGTTCAGATGACATCGTTCTGGATATGCCGTTTCGATTCTGGGATCGCTATGTTCCTCAATCTGACGATCCTGAGTTGAGCTTCTATCAATTCGGTGTGAATGAGCCACGAGCCTTCTTCAAGCGCATATCCTGGCATCATCGTTCAGAGAAATCACGCCTGGGAATGAAAGTGCTGCTCCGCTTCGACCCCAAAGTTCCATGGGATACAGACCCAGCGAATTCCAATGGTGCCTTGCTCTTGTTGGATGCTAATTCGGGACAAGGTCAAGATATCTTGAGCCAACACTTGCTCAACAGGCAGGCGCGAGGGCTGGAAGCTCGGGTGTTCTTCGTTTATGAGGCAAACGCTTTTGACCCGGTGACTTTGCGAAGCAATGATTGGAAAGAAACTCCTCAGCTTCTTGATATTGAGTTGCGTTACTTGGCGGCACCCTATGTTATCTCTCGGGAGACGCTGAAATGACGCAGTCGAGACAACGGGGACTCACCCTCATTGAACTCATGACAGCCATGGCCATTTTTGCCATGTTAGGCGGTTTTCTTTTTACCTTGATGCGAGACTCTCTTGGGATCTACCGAAAATCCCGGTCGTCTGGTGAAATCTACGACAAGTATGATCAGGTCTCCCAGGCTCTGCAAGATGATCTGACCTGTGTCGCTATTGGCGATCCAGAGGGCCCAGGTATCAAACTAGAGTTCTTACAAAGTCGCGATCGTCAGTACGTCCCGTCAAAGGACGTGACTTTGAGCAAGGAAGCTTTGGCAACCGCGGAGCGAGCTTCCGGTGACCCTCGCTCTTTTCTCTTACGTTTTGTCCGTAGTTTTCCTGGCGGTGAAATGAATGACACTGTTGGGCGATTTGCTGGTACTTATCCAGGTGCCAGTCAGTCGATTGACGGAGATGCGGACCTCGCGGAAAGCCGCCATGGGGCGATCATTAAGGCTCAGCTGAAAGAGGGAAAGCCGAGCAAATCGGATAATGATCAAAAAACTCCAGGTCTGAAGCCTCCGGGTAATCTCATGGAGGTGATGTATTTTTGTGAGAATGGTCCTTATGACGAACCTGGAACATTCACCCTCTATCGCGCTTTTCGTTCTCCGGTGGGAGGCTCTGGCTCTTTCTGTGATGACGCCACGATCAAGGCTATGACACCGGAGTGGATCGAACGATACGCGAAGCCTGTAGTTTCAGGGCTTGTCTATTTTGGTGCAGTGTTGTGGGGCCAAGACACAAAACAATGGGATATCGAAAGAGTCTTGAATGGAGATGGAATTGGAGGTCGTGTAAGCACGGGTCTTTCCGAGCTCTGGTGGGACAGCCGACGGGCTCGCTACCCTAACTTCTCCATGCACATAGGCGACAAGTCAGCCCTCTTCTACGAAGACGACGTTTTTCCTCGCCGGATTCAATTTTTGATGACTTTTGTTCAAGGAGGCAAGGTCTCTCCTGATGCCCGTCTTCTCGGTTCGCTCAGGGGAACATCCCGCAACCTGACTTTGGACAACGGCAAGATCTTCGATAACAGCGGTGGAGGTGCTGTGCCGACTCATCTTTTGATTGACAACGAATGGATGGAAGTTTCTAGCGGGTCTGGAAGTCGGTTGACGGTGGTTCGGGGATCCAGGCGTACGGCCCCGGCCAAACATGAGACTGGGAGTGCCGTACATGTGGGGCGCTCTTTCAAACTGACAGTGGATATCCCTGCTTACCGATTTAGTTTTGACAGCCAGGGAGGTGGGCGATGAACACATCTCGATCAAGATTCGCTCAGGGCGGATTTACTTTGGCGGAAATTCTCGTGGCCATGAGTGTCTTGCTCATCGGCATGGCGGGGATTATCAGCTTGTTTACGGCAGGTCTCAACTTGGAGCGACGAAGCAGTTTGGCCATTGATACGGCGGTTGCTCTCAGGGATGTTGAACCTTTGGTTCGGGCGGAGACAGTTCGGCGTTTGGCATCGGGAGATAAAGAGAACGATCTCGATATTCTTCGCAGGCCAATTCCTGGTTGGGTTGGTTTGGATTACACCGCCAAGATTTTGCCCATGGAAGGAAATGAGTCCAACGAGGGCTACGTCATGAAGATTACGGTAATCCCCAGAGGAGCCCCTGAGGACAAGGGGATTAGCTATGGCTATTTGCCTCTGCGTTTCGGGCCAACCTATGAAGAAATGGTGCGGGCCGCGTCGCAAGAGACCCTCACCAAGAAGAAATAAGGCTGAGATTTCTCAGCGTTGAAAAGGAGCAGAGCATGAAGCAGCTCACCACAGCATTCTTAGTTTTGATTATGGCAGGCATTCTGACTGTAGAGTCGAAGGCTGAAATTGTCTTCCTTAAAGACGGTCGTCTTCTACACGTCAAGGTTATCAATGGCGATGAAGCTGGGATTCAAGTTGAGAGACTCGACAATCACGGCAAGTTGTTCATTCGCTGGGCACTCTTGAGGGAAGAAGACCGACTGCGCCTACGCATTCGTTTTGGACTAGAGGATGATAACTCTGGGGCCGATCTCCTCATTGATGGTCACCGCGTTTTTGTGGTCCGAGGGGACTACTATGACGGTCTGATTGAAGACCAAGATCAGAGTGTCGTAAATCTGCGCCGCCAAGATGGCATGATGCATCTTCGGAGGGATGCAGTGAGGAGAATCGAAGAACGCAAAGTCAGCATCTTCGAGGTCTATACTCCAGAAGAACTCTACAAGCAAAAGCTCGATGAGTTCTTGCCCGAAGATGATGATGTCGTTGGTCAAATGGAGTTGGCAAAGTGGGCTACAAAAGTTGGTCTCTATTCTGAAGCCTTGATTCACTATGCGAAGATCGTTGAAGCGGATCCTGAATACAAGAAGGACTTTGTCAGCAATCAAGTCAAACGGCTAAAGATTCTGGACAAGAACAAGACTGTTCGTGACGCGATTCGCACCGCGGAGAAAGAGGGTTTGGCTCACAAGTACGTCGAGTGCATGGCTCACTTTGAAGAGATTCTTGCTTCCGCCAAACTCGATAAAATTACACGCAAAGATGTTCTGAAGAAGATGTTGCGTTTCAAGAAACGTCGCTGGAAGTACTATTCTCAATTGATTGTGCGGGACTATCACCGTGAAGTCGTGAAGCGCATCAAGAAGATGGCATCAAGCAAAGAAATCCGAGCGCGAGATAAGGACAAGCGCCTGACTCTCAGTTCGGCTATGAACTTCGTTCGCGGCCAACTTCATAAAGAGATTGTGACGTATCTCGCGGAGACCCATGAACTCGACCCTAAGAAGGAGGTTGAGGAGATGTGGAAGAATCGCAAGACGCGCATCAAGAGAACCGCGACCTATGGCTCGGGGACATTTGTCGTCGAAGGCAAGAAAGGTAGCCAGGGCGGAGCCGGTGCCCAAAACCGGAGAGTCCAGGAAGCGCTCGACCGCATGCGTCGTCAGCGGGGTGGTCGGCGTGGAAATGCAGCGCCAACCCAGCAGACAGCTCAACCCAAGTTGGTGAGCAAAGAAGGATGGTGGCAGGGAGCGAATTCCAGTCAGCGCTCATTCTTCCTGCGCGCCTATTATGCTGAGAAAAGTGGTCACATGGAGGTGATCTCGACTTCCTGGCGGGTGTGCCCCGAATGTGGTGGCACAGGGACCATCAAGAAGCTGGGAGCTCAAGGGGGGCTGGTCAAAGTAACCTGTCCACGGAGTCATGGCCTGAAAGGTGACAAAATGATCTATTATCGTTAAATCTCGATAATTTGTGGACAAGATTGGATGGGGGAAGCCGGAGAATAATGAAGAGGTCCCCCCTCTGTCCAAGTTCTTTTTTTTCGTACGGTGTGTATGCGCACCGTACGTTTTTCGTTTTGGGGGAAGTCATGACGCTTTCATTCACTTTTCGTGTTCTTGTCATTGTGGCCGTCGGATTGACCAGTGCATGTGCGAATCGACCGGACTGGCGTGGCAAGCGCGTTCCCCATGGGGAGGAAGAGGAAAGAACTCCGTCTCGGGTCATCACTATGCCGAAGCAGGGCGCGGCGGCAGCCTCTTTCTCTCAGGAATCTCTGGTGGGGAAAGGGCCTGATTTTCTGGCGTTTTCAAAAGCCGATGATCGTGTCATTGCCCGGGTCGGAGATGAAGAACTCCATAAAAGTCAAGTCTTTGATGCCATGGTCGAAACTCAGCCAGAACAGGTGAGGGCGACGATCGCCGTATTGCTTGGTAATCGAGTTTTGGCAGCCCAATGCGAAAACCACAACATCAGAGTAGATGACCGTGAAATCGCAGCCTGGTTTGCTGGCCACCGTAATTTGATGCTTCAGCAAGCTGTCGTCGACTTTGGCAAGGGGACTGACTTTCGCACTTGGGTTCGGCTTCGTTTTGGCCAGTCCCTTGCTGATTACGAAAGGATCGCCTGCAACCGAGAGAAGGCAAAAAGGCTCTTAGGGCGCTTGATTCGCTTCTTCGAACTCAGGGAAGATCGAGTGCAGATCCGCATCATCAGTATGACCAACAGAAATCAAGCGGTCGCGGTTCAAAAACGTGCCCTTGAAGGCGCCGATTTTGCCACTTTAGCGGAGCAGAACAGTGTGCATCCTTCTGCGGAATCAGGAGGGCTCATGCCGCCGATTTGGCGAGCTTCCTTGAATCCGGCGTTGGACGAAATTGCTTTTGAGCTCCCCATTGGTGTGATCAGCGATATTGTTCAAGCCGAAGACCAAAGTCACCGCCAGAGATACCAGATTATTAAAGTGATCAAACGTATGCCTGGTGATCCTCAGCTCAGCTATGCTTCGGTGGAAGACAAGATCATAGCTGGCCTTGCCAATCAACCTCTTACCCAAGATGAATGGTACATGTGGCAGTTGAAGCTGGAAAAAATGGCCAAAATGAGCGTCGAGTCGTTTTAGCTATGAAGCTTCCTTGGGTGAGTGTTGATTGGGGAAAAAATCGGGCGCTGGGGAAGTGGGGCCCCCAGGATCTTAAAGAGAGACAAACGACCTGCCCTCTCAGCCTTCCTCTGTCTGCCTAGGTGGTTAGACTGTTGCCTCAGCTTAATGGACTTAAAGGACGAATCATGCCCGAGCTTCAGCCAGAAGAAGAGACTCCTAGGACACCAGAAGGTGAGGTCGAGGAGATCGTCCCGTCCAAGGAAGAATCTGATCCGGGACTCTACCCTGAGGA
>WFTN01000524.1 GCA_015485455.1 Planctomycetota bacterium
AAGCTGGCCATGGTATAGGCGTGGGCGTAATGAAGTTCGACGCCGTCAAATCCGGCCTCTTGCGCTCGGCTGCTCGCTTCGGCAAATAAGGTAGGCAACGTTTTTGGCAAGTCGCGAACGTGGGCCAAGTCCACATCTTGGACCCGCTCCCGGTGCCCAAAACGCAAAGACTCCAACTCACGCTCGCTCAGGACTTGTTCCAACTCTTCTGGGCTCAAGGACGATAAACGTTGGCGGAAAGAAGCCGCAGCCTCATCTATCCAACGACGGTCTTCGAGAATCTCCGCCAACTTGCGCCGGTGCTCATTTGTGACATCCAAGTAACGAGCGAAGAACTTCTGTGGCTCGGGCCTGCGGCGGATACCAAGAAAATCGATCAACTGGATGAAGACCAGGGTCTCGCCCCCACTGGCCCGACGGATCTCATCGACCATCTCTTTCATGCCAGGCAAGTAGCGGTCATGCCCGAGTCGCAACAAAGGTCCTGAAGCCACATCCCGAATACCTGTGGCTTCAACCACAATCACTCCGGGGCGCCCCTGGGCGAATCGAGCATACCAGTCCTTGTTGGCCTGGGTCACAAAGCCATCTTCGGTGGCGCGCCAGGGCACCATGGCTGGAACCCACCCTCGATTCCTTGCCACAGCGGTGGTCCCAATGGGGCACGAAGAGAATAGCAAGCTCGCCTTCGCAGTCGCGACGTCGGGCCAATGGGCCGATGGCAAAGAATGAGTTTCCGACATGTCAGTTAGAGGCTGTAAGCGCGGCCATGCCAACAATCTTTCGCTGGGACTTCCCACTTGCCCTCGCGATAAGGACCAACGGCACAGATCGTATTGTCGAAAACCATGGTTTCGGAGGTCACCGTGCCATCTTCTACAAGTTTGCCAAACTCATCCCTGCCTACCGCGCGAATTCGGTCGCCATCGCGGAAACAGATAGGAGGGCCATGAACCAAATCGACACCAAGTTCGGCGGAGATGTTTCGGACTTTCCTGGTCATGGCGTCTTTGGCGCAACCCGTGAGTGGGACCATCGTTTCATCGGCTGCAATCACAAGAAATTGGTCGTGAACGATCTCGAAGGCACCGGTCACCGGTCGTTTTTCTGCGGACCAGCTGGCGACGAAGGCAGAAAGATCTTCTTCGACTCGTTTTTTTTCCTCAGGGGTCAATACACGAGGGGCGTGGAATACGCGCAAATGGGAATCCACTGGAAATTCGGATATCTGAGCCATAGCTCGCTCCATTAAGTAAGTATCTGCTTATTATGAACAGCAATACTCTGTTGCCAAGCTCTACCGCAAAAGAAGCGGTGAGGTTATCGTATGAAGAGCAGATATTCTCCAATCTCTACAGGATACCATTCATGTCCCGGCGATCTTCAACTTATCACGATTACTTACAATTAAATAAGCTTCTCGCCTGCCAACTTCCTCCCAGCTTGGAAACGGAGAGCAACGAGGACACCCGCGAACTCATCCACCATGAAGAGCTTCTCTTCATCACCATGCACCAAACCATCGAATTGTGGTTTGTCATGGCAAAAGCTGACTTGGGTTTGGCCCGGGACCTCATCGGCCGCCCAAACGAGGATGACAAACAAGTCCCCGAGGAAGATATCCCCAAGGCCTGCACTTTGTTGCAGCGAAATAGCGAGTTATTCAAACTTCTGACGAGTCAATTCACCATCATCGAAACCATGGCGCCACTAAACTTCTTGGCCTTTCGTGATCAGTTGATTCCAGCCAGCGGTTTTCAATCTTGGCAATTTCGAGAAGTGGAGATCCTCGCCGGTCTATCAGAGAGCGAACGGATCAACTTCGAAGGGAAGCCCTACTTCAGTGAGATGCCAGAAGAGCATCGCAAGAAAGTAGCAGCTCGGGTAGAGGAGATGTCTCTGAGGGACGCTGTCATTGGTTGGCTGGCCCGAACCCCCGTAGACGAAGCCTTCCCGAATTTCGTTGAAACCTTCTTGAAGGCACATGACGACTACATCGATGAACAGGTGGAACATCAGAAGAAAAACCCTCATTTGGGCGCCGAGCAACTGGCCAAGATTATCGAACGATTTGGTCAGTCGAAGGAAAAGGCCCGCGTCTTCTTCTGTGAAGGGGATGAGACCGCCAGGAAGGCCCGGGTGGCATTGGTTTTCATCTCAACCTATCGGGACGAACCCCTGCTTCGCTGGCCCTATGCCCTCATCACTCAAGCTTTAGAATTCGAAGAGCATTTCAGGCTATTCCGCTTCCGCCATGCCCGCATGGTTGAGCGGATGATTGGCTTGCGCGTGGGCTCAGGAGGTTCTAATGGAGTTTCTTACTTGGATGCCACTGCCAGCCAGTACCGCATCTTTGGCGATCTTCTGCAATCGGTCAGTTACTTGGTGGACAAAAGCCGCCTGCCTGCAGAATCCCCCAATGCCGAGATCCTGCGCTTCAAGTTCGGTGGCATTTGAACGAATCCATGACTGCCAAACTTCGAACAAACAAAAATTTCGAATGTCGGTTAAGCCCATGAGGTTTTGACCGAGAATAGATCAGCGAAGGGGAACGGAAAGTTAAAACTCTCTCTCAAATCTCTCTCAACTTTCCATCGACCCGACGCTACTCTCTCTCACGAACAGGCGCTTCTTGGGCACAAGAAGCGCCTGGTCTCTTTTTTACATTTCCGTCTTGGAAGCATCTTGATTGCCCACAACCTTGGGCGTCTTCCCTAAGGCCAAGTGGAGCGTTTCTGTGGCACGGATCGTGTCCCAAATCAAGTCTTCTACGTCCAAAGACTCTTCGGCTTTCTCAAGCTCGAACACACGGCTGCGAGTAGCAGGTTTACGGGGCATCAAATAACTGCAACAGTCTTCGTGAGGAAGAATACTGATCTCAAAGGTGCCTGCTTTCTGAGCCATGCGAGTGATGTCTTCTTTATCCGTACCAACCAAAGGCCGCAGAATGAGCATGTCCGTGGCTGCATCCACCGTCTGCATATTACGGAGAGTTTGAGAAGCCACCTGGCCAACGCTCTCGCCGGTCACCAAAGCTAAACAACGATTGCGCCTGGCCATGATTTCCGCGATACGAATCATATAACGCCGGTAAAGTATCACCCGGAATTTCTGGGGAGTGTGCTTGACGATCTCTTGCTGAAGCTTGCCAAAAGGGACCATGTGCAAAGTCATTTGGGGCTGGAAACGCACCAAAGCCTGAGCCAAGTCGACCACCTTGTCTTGGCTCTCTTGACTGGTGTAAGGGGCGCTGTGAAAGTGGATCGCATTGACATGGCAACCCCGAGACATCATCGCGAAAGCAGCCGCAGGGGAGTCAATTCCCCCTGAGAAAAGGGCCATCACCTGCCCACTAGCTCCCTGTGGCAGCCCTCGAAGGCCCGGACGTTTCTCGATGGAAACAATGATTTTTTGGTTAACGATGTCGACCTGGACCCAAATATCCGGTTTGCTGAGATTGACCTTCCAGCCCCGTTTTTCGACAATAAAGGCACCCAGATCTCTCTCCGTCTCCCCCCGACCCCGGGGCCAGGCTTGCTCAGCCCGTTTCACCCGCACCCCAAAGCTATGCTCACCCCCAGGCAAGATCTCCTCCGTGATGCGTTCAAGATTAGCCCAAGTCGCGTCTTCCATGTAACCGCGACCATGATAGGCCAGCCCAAATACCCGATCCAAGACATCTCCCAAATCCTCATCACTGACGCCATCCTGGGGGTCCACAATCATGCGCCCATAGAGGCGTTTCACTTTGACTTTCCCCAAAGGAGCCGCCAAAGAGCGGATATTGGCAGCAAGCTTTTCTTCAAAAAGCTTACGATTGCCCAATTTCAGCGCCAATTCGCCGTAGTGAAGGAGATGAATTTTCTGCATGACCAAAGAATTTCTTTCAACAAAACGCATGGTTGCCAGGGCTGTTTCAGCCCCCAACCTAACGCCCCGGCTCCTCTGTGAAAATCACCCCCAATAAAGGGCTCTAACAGGGGGAATTAACCCATTCAGGCCCCATTTAGTCCCATTTGCCGAACACGGAAGCAAACAAACAGCTCAGCAAATCTTTTTTTGCCCGCAAGTATCGCCAACTAAACGACTTAGAACTTGAAGTATTGCGCTCTAAAGAAAAGGGGTCAGAATCATAGGGGTCGTTGCTATTTCTCTGGCATTGACCGGGAAAAATCCGTATGTAGGTTGTTTCTTAATGATGTTTCTGAAAAGCCCAACGCAGTGGGATCTTCAGCGTCTATAATACAGAGAGACAAGCGACTATCAGGGGGTGGTGCAAAAACACCGCATGGCGGCTCTTGCCATGAAAATCCACTACGCCTGGAGCGTGTTGTCAAGAACAGCCTCGCAACGCGATTTTCGCACAAAAAAACAAATGGATCCGGCGTTCGGTACCCACTTTCGGGGCTGGGACAGTCAGGGATCGCAGAAAACGAATGAATGCTTGCCCCATTTGGGGCCCGCAAAAGAAAACACAATGGTTAGACTGAGTACATACGACGACAAGGCAAGTGGCATCCAACCTGGTGACGGGTTAGGAGCTTATTTGCAAGAAGTCGGTAGCCACGAACTTTTGAGCCCGCCGGAAGAGCACCTTCTCTTGGGCAACTTGATCATGGCTCGACATCGATGGACCGAGAGTTTCCTCGGCGCTGAAGCTGGACTTCAGGCTGTCTGGGACGATTTGGAAAAATGGAAGCGCGAAGAAATCAGTGCACGCTCCATCATTCCAGGTCCGCCCAAAGCGAAACCCGGTGGGAAAGACGTGGAGGCTTTGGCCCAACGTCTCTACAACCTTTTTGATTCCCGGATCCGCCGGATCGAACGCCCTTTCGCAGGGGGCCGCAAAGGAGGCGTTTGCCCCCTGGTGCGGGCCTTGCTCTGGGTTGGTCTGCGCCCGGCTCCTCTTGAACGCTATAAACAAGCTGCGATCAAGAAGGGTGGCAGCCGCTTGGAAGAGAAAATTCACAGCTTCAGACGGGCATTTATCGCCGAACGTCGGCCACTCATCGAGCGCAACTTACGCTTGGTACTCAGTGTAGCTCGCAAGTTCGAAGGTGGCCCCATGGCTTATGTGGAGCTCATCCAGGAAGGCAACTTGGGCCTCATCCGCTCGACAGAGTCCTTCTCCGCTCGGTTCTCCGTGCGTTTCTCGACTTATGCCTACCTATGGATTCGCCAAGCCATTCTGCGAGCATTGGAAGAAAAAAGCCGAACGATCCGTTTGCCTGTCAACGTGACTCAGAATCTCCGCAAGGCTCAAAAAGAAGCCATGATGGAAGACTTCGAGAACGGTCCTGGGGAAGCCCGGGCCAAGCTCAACGACATGCTTTCGAATCCCACCGTCAACCGCCCAGTTCTCTCCTTAGAGTCAGGGCCCGATGACGAAACCCGTCTCGGTGACTTGGTTGGCGACAAGAACGCCGTTGCCCCTGAACAAGAAGTCATCGCTGCCGATATCCGCGGG
>WFTN01000525.1 GCA_015485455.1 Planctomycetota bacterium
AGGTGTCTTTGAGACTCTCCGAACGATCGAAGGCCGCCCGATGTTTTTTGCCCAGCATTTGGCTCGACTGGCCGGCGGCGCCAAGAGTCTTCAGTTCTCCTATTCTCTGCCTTGCCAAGATGATCTTGAGAAACAGGTGGCAACCTTGGTGAAGGACCTGCCTGGGGCGGAAGGGCGCATCAAAATTTGTCTTTTGCTGGTGGAGAATGGTGTCAATCTTCTGGTGACCGCTGAACCAGCTTCAGATTTTATGCCCTGGACTGGTCCCCGAGCTATTACCCTCTGCCCCTCACCTTTTGGGGCGAATTGTGATTTGCCTACGATGAAGTTGTGGAACCGACTTCCCTACGCCCTGACCCGCAAACGGGCGGAAGAATCTGGCTTTGATGACGCGGTTTTTCTGTCTTCTGAAGGCCACCTCACAGAATCAACCCGATCGAATCTCTTCTTCTTCAAAAACGATGTACTTTTGACCCCGAAACTGGAAGAAGGCATTCTCCCGGGTGTGACAAGGGCCGTTATTCTTGAGTTGGGAAAAACCGCAGGAATGGCGGTCGAAGAGGGGGAATTCACCGCAAATGACCTAAAACAGGCGGACGAAGCATTTTTGACCGGATCTTTCTCTGGAATTCAGCCGGTTTCACGTATTGAGAGTGTGCCCTTCGTTGCCGTGCCCGGTCCCAAAACACTGGCCTTGATCGATCAGTATGAACGGGCAGCACGGCGCTCGATATGTTAACCTTCTGCCAGTAATCCGTCTCACCCTGAGGCCATGCCCCTGAACCATGATTGGTAAGGCGGGTTTAGCGAGGGTTGTCCGAAGAAGGGAAAGGAACCCCAGATTCGCCATTGGCGAGCCATGTCCGGAGTTTTTCCCATTCACCGATCCTTTTAGGTCCATTACCACGAGGTACGCGATGAGAATCTTAGAAGTCACACTGATTGCCATTTTGGCACTTGTCACCTTTTGTCCCGCGACTTTGGCCGGGTGTCAAAATGAGAAAAAGGACCCCAAGCCCACGGAAGAGTCTATCGCCGCCTTGCAGGAGACCATGGATGGTCTTTCCGAATCTCTCAAGGACAAAGACTTTTCTCAAGCCACTGCTCAAATTGACAAAATCTCGACTCAGTATGCCGGTGGTAACAAGAAGCAAAAAGAAGCTGCGGTTTCCATGCTGAAGGGTTGCCTGAAAAACAAAGACTTGTCGGTTCGTAAGGCAGCGATTGCAGCTTTAGGGCACACCGGTGGCAAAGCCATCAAGATCTTGATGAAGGGGGCGAAAGCCGCCAAGAAAGATCCCGACCTGCAACAACGCTATTTGAATGCTGCTGGTAAGTTGCGTGATGAAAGCGTGGTCAAGGACTTCTTGAAGTACCTCAACAACAAAGACAACAATGTCATCAAGATTGCCATCTACGCCTTGGGCAACTACAAGGATAGCCCGACCAAGTTGCGCAAGGAAATCGTCAAGGGTCTTCTCAAGGTATATTCGTCTGTTGCCAGCGCCTACTCGAAGCCCAATCCGACAACGACAAACAAGGCCAGGTACGAAGCTCTTTACAATCCTTTCGAATCCACACTCAAGAAACTGACGAAGCAAGAAATCAAAGGTGCCAATGAGTGGAATCGTTGGTTCCGCAAAGACGGCAAGAAACGAAAGGAATGGTAGTCAATACCTTTCGCTGATTTGTGACTTCGAAAGATCCAATTGTTGGTCAGAAACCAGAGAATCGCCTTTGGGCGATTTTCTATTTGAAGCTGATCAAACCCGTTTTGACGGTAAAAGACACCCCCCATGCTTTGGCTTTGGGGATTGCCATTGGCTTGTGGATTAGTTTGACCCCAACGGTGGGCATACAAATGACTTTGGTTTTTGTCTTGGGGACAATCTTCAAGGCGAATCGAATTGCCGGTGTTGCGATGACATGGATTTCGAATCCCGTCACCTTCCTACCTATGTATTATGGCTACTACCGCATTGGTCTTTGGCCTTTGGGGCAAGAGCCCATTAGTTATGCCACGCTTCAAGAAAACGCGGCCGAGATCAGCGGCTGGGATCTTGTGGTTTACTACTTTGATGTTTTGGGAAAACCTCTTTGGGTGGGAAGCCTGCTGGTCGCTACTGTTGTTGCTTTGCCTGCGTATCCCCTTTGTCGGCGCTACTTTGAGCGCCGAGAGCAGAAAAGGCGAGATCTAAGGGAAGTCAAGCCCTCAAAGGATCGTCAAACAGTCACTTCTGAGGGTAATTGATGCGCAAATGGATGATTCTTCTGCTGCTGGTCTCGACTTCCGCTGCACTCAGCGTTGGCATTTATTTATTGCGCAATCAAGTTGATGAAGACATCGGCGAAAGTGTCGAATTACCAGAACCCGCAGAATATGTGGCGGTTTTCTACGGCCAAAAAGATGGACTCGAATTCTTGCTGCGGCCTTTTTATGGTGACGATGGCGAGGACGAATTTCAGACGGAGCAACTCAACAGGCTGTTGGGCGACGGAGTGGAGTACACCTTTGGCCGCCTTTGGATTGTCAACCACAGCGCTCGTGACGTCGCCCTGGACGTGGGAGAAGAATCGGTTCTCGACTTCACATGGGGGCAGGGCAACAGTGGAAGCAGCCAATCGATCAAGTCTCTGACTCAGGACAAGAAAGAACTGAGTCGTGTGGCACAAATGGTCTTCACGACTTTGGGACAAGTCAATAAGATCCAATTGGCAAAACGCGAGCTGGTGGATCTCACGGTGGCGATGCCCAGCGAAGTTGACTTGGAATTCCTGGATTCGGTGACTCAGAGAGAAAGGAGCATCCTATTTCGGCCTGCTTCCGCGAGACGGGTCGACCTTCTTCAGTACATCTCTCAACCTCGGGGTTACATTGAAAAGATCCTTATCACACGGGAAGACCAAAAAGAAAATCAGGAACAAGCGAGCCGCAAGAAAGAGGGACAAAGATGACTAGACGATCAACGAAACGCGGCCTAAATTCTCCCTATCGACGCAAGAAGACCGCGGAGCCAGTGCCCCAGGAAAACCCAGAAGAGACTTTGGAAGTCGAAGAGTCTGACCAGGAGAATCCGTCATTGGAGCCTGGTCAAATGGCTCAACTTATCGTTGACATGCGCAACGGTGTGGTTGACCAGCAAGCGGCCAATGCTCTGTCGGAACCATTGAATGATCTGGCCAAAGCCTTTGCTATGCAAGCTGAGATTCTCCGAGGTGTCCATGAGACACAAGTCGAACTTAGCAAGACGATCAAGAACGACTCCAAAGCAGAGATGATGGTGAATGCCACCGATTCTCTCAACAGCACCTTCAAGGGTGTCAAGTGGGTGCAACAGAAGTTGCTCGATGAATTGGAAGACCGTGGGACTAAGTCCAAGTCCATTGCTCTTTGGGCAGTTGGTGTGTGTGTGGTGGTTCTTTTTGCCTTCGCTGGGTTGTTCTTTTGGAATAACGATCAATCAGAAAAGAGAAGTGATGGCCTGCGCAATGAATTGAAGGCTGACTTTGCTAACCGCTTAGATGCCCTCTACGAAGAAGGGGTGGCGAACAACGACTCTGCCGAGAAATGGCAATCGATCGTTGACCAGGCGCGAAAAGATCTCCGTCAAGTCGAAACTGAGCGCAATGCGTTCAAGATGCAGATCGATATCCTCAATGAATCCCTGGAGAAAGCGAACAACCTCTCTTCTGCAGAAGGCCAAGAATTGGCTCGCTTGCGTGGGGAGGTCATGAGTCAAAAACCCGAGCTGGATCGTTTAGCGGCCAAAGTGAAAGATCTCGAAAATCAGCTCACAGACTCCCTTCAGCGGCTGGAGGCTTCGCGCAAAGAAGCGGATCACCTGCGCATGAATGTGATTGCCAAACTCAATCGTGTGGGGGCCGAGCGTATGGCTGAAACGACTGAGAACGACAACTCCAAGAAACGGATTATCGAACAAGGGGAGGCTACTGCTGCTTTGTTGAAAGATGGAGCAGAGGGAGGCAATTCAGGTCCACCATCCATTTCCAACGAAAAAGCCTTAGACGATCTCAATGGTTTGATGAGCAATCATCGAGGTAGCCGGAAGTATCGTATTGAGAGTATTGGCAAAGTGGGAAAACACCACTTGGAAGACGTTGTCTTAACGGAATCCGCTCCTGGACGTGGTCTCATCAAGAAGGTGCGAGCCAAGAAACTCGATATTGCCATCTCAGGTCGTGGTGACATCGTCGAATTCAACTTCAAAAACGGCGAAGTTCAACAGAAACGAACTGGCGGTGCCATGGGGCCATGGACCAGTTTCTACAATGGTCGCTATCGCCTGACCATCTACTGCCTCAATGGCGAGAAGTGGATGGCGCGGAACTACGGTTTCTTCGTGGTCGATTAATTGCCTTGTCGTTCGGCCATATTCGCTTTCGGGCGAAAGCCAACACCCCAGCGCTCAGAGTGAACTTAGGAATACTGTGGGCTCTGAACGATGCAAGCCATGGGGCAGACCTCAATGCAAGCATGACAGGAGGTACATTTCTCCTGATTGATCACAAACTGATCCGCCTCTTCGACAATGCAGTCTTCGGGGCAGGGGGCCAGGCACAAAGCGCAGCTCACGCATTCTTCTTGTATCGTAATAGACATCACCCCAGCATACCTTCAGTCCTCCGAGCGGGTCGGCTCTTTCGCTGCTCTTTGTTATTCTGCGCTCTCCAAGGACCGTGAATGCGGGGCTCTCGCCCCAAGAAAAGGATGATTTTTCTGTGACAGGCCGCCGCCGCTCACTTTTTGGTTATGACCCTAACGCTCTTGACCGGCCCAATTTGGGACCTTCGGCCAAAGAAGAGTCATTAACGGTTTCCCAAGTGACCGCCATGGTCAGGCAACGTCTGGAGCGCGAGTTTCGTCAAATCGTCGTTGTTGGCGAATTGAGCAATGTGGTCCATGCGGCCAGCGGTCATCTCTATGCCAACCTGAAAGATGGAAAGTCGCAGATCGCCATGGTTATGTGGCGGACCCAGAAAGCCCGGCTCAACTTTGAAGTGGAGGATGGGGTTGAGGTTGTTGTGACCGGCCGTTTGAGTCTCTACGAACCAAGAGGCAGCTTTCAGCTTATCGCTGCTTCCATGGTGGCAGAAGGCACTGGAAATTTAGAAGCTCAATTCCGCGCTCTCAAAGCCCGCTATGAAGAGTTGGGGTGGTTCGACCCGGCCCAGAAATTGGAACTGCCTTTTCTTCCGGAAACGATTGGTGTTGTGACCTCTTCTGCGGGGGCTGCCATCCATGACATTTTGCAGACGATTCTTGGGCGTTTTCCTAAGGCTCATCTACGTCTCATTCCCGTTCGTGTGCAGGGGGCAGGTTCCTCAGAAGAAATTGCCGCGGCCATCGATCACTTTTGCGCCACCAAGGCCTGCGACGTTTTGATTGTCGGGCGAGGTGGGGGCAGCATTGAAGATCTTTGGGCTTTCAACGAAGAGCCCGTGGTAGAAGCCATTCATCGAGCCAAGATCCCCGTGATTTCCGCTGTTGGGCATGAGACCGATGTCACTTTGTCAGATCTTGTGGCCGACCACCGTGCTCTCACGCCGACGGCTGCTGGGGAAGTTGTCGTGCCGATCTTGGAAGATTTGGAGGATGACCTTGGTGATTCTCTTGGTCGCCTCAATCGTGTGGTCAACCATCAGATGGCAAGTGCACAAAACAGCTTGAACGCCTTGGCACGAAGCTGGGCTTTGCGTGAGCCCCTGAATTACTTGCGCCGAGTTGAGCAGAGGTTGGATGAACTTGGACGCACCCTCAATCGCGTTTGTTCGGACAGACTCGCAGCCTCGAAGAAACGGCTGGAGGTTTTGGGAGAAACACCAGGTCGTCTTGGTTTGCTCTCTCGTTTGACCCAAGCACAGGAAGGCCTGGCTCGCGGGAGTTCTCGGTTGGACGGCAGTATGAATGAATTGATGAAGCGCGCTGCCAATGACCTGGATTTTCAAAGACGATTGTTAGAGGGCCTATCACCTTTATCTGTCCTCGAGCGGGGCTACAGCATCACCCGAACTCAAGATGGTAAGATCGTGCGGAGGGCGGACGATCTGACTCCCGGGGATCAACTGAACACGCGTTTTGCCGATGGCGAAGCGGCATCGACTGTCACGAAAATATCAAGGGAAGACGAAGCAAACCGATGAACTCGGAGTGCCCCAAAGAATGAGGAAAGACCATGGCCAAGAAAATTGGTTTTGAACAAAAGATGTCCGACTTGGAAAAAATTGTTGCCGATCTCGAAGGGGGTGAATTGAGTTTGGAAGATGCGGTTTCTCACTATCAAAAGGGAATCAAACTTCACCGAGACGCCCAAGGGATGCTCAATGCTATGGAGAAGAAAATCGAGGCGGTGACCGCCGATGGAACTTTCGCTCCTCTAGAAATCAAGGACGGGGAGAAAGCGTGAGCGATCATCTGAAACATCTCTTGGAAGGCCACAAGCAGACAGTCGAGCAAAAGATGGCCGAAATATTGCCAACTTGCCCAGTCAATGCAGCCATTGTTGATGAGGCGATGCGCTACAGTTTGTTCGCCGGGGGAAAGAGGTTGCGTCCCGGGATGATGCTTGCGGTCAAAGATGCATTGGGGGGTGAGACAGAAAATGTCTTACCGGTGGCATGTGCCATTGAGATGATCCATACTTATTCTCTGATTCACGACGATCTTCCCTGCATGGATGACGACGACTTGCGCCGTGGAAAGCCAACTTGTCACGTCAAGTATGGCGAAGGGATGGCGGTGCTGGCGGGAGATGCTCTGTCGAATGCAGCCTTCTGGGTCATTGCTGAGCACACGCGGGATAAGGACTTAGTCCCTGATTTGGTCACTGAACTGGCCACGGCGGCGGGCACCAGTGGCATGATTGGGGGGCAAGTCCTGGATATTGTCAGTGAAGGGGCCAAGCCGGAGATCGAAGCTGTACGGGAGATTCATCGGCGGAAAACAGGGGCGCTTTTTGTGGCGTCTATGCGCTTGGGGGCCATTGCCTCTCGGGCGACTTCTGAGCAACTGGAACATATTTGTGAGTTTGGCCGTCGCGTGGGCTTGGCCTTTCAGATTATGGACGACATTCTCGACTTAGAAAGTGACGCCGCCACTCTCGGAAAGACTGCCGGAAAAGACCTAGAACAAGGTAAGATGACCTATCCCGCCTGCATCGGCGTCGAGGCTTCGCGCAAGGAAGCAAAGGAATTGATCGATGGCGGGCGTGAATTGTTAGTTGGACTTGATCCCCATGGCGATTTAGAAGCCTTGGCTGGATTCATTTATTCGAGGCTCAATTAGACATGTCAGGACTCCTTCAGTCCATTCGCAACCCCAGAGACCTTCGGCAAGTGCCGATTGCACGTTTGCCTCATTTAGCCATTGAGCTTAGAGAGCACATCTTGCGTCGCTTCGCCATGAAAGACGCTTATTTGAAAAGTGCTCTGGGTATGGCAGACCTGACAGTTGCTTTGCATCACGTCTTCGACTTTGCCCATGATAAGCTGGTTTTCGATTTGGCCCATCAGGCGGCAGCCCATTTGGTGTTGACGCGAGGGAAATCGGAGAATGGCAATTCCTTGGACGAACGACCTCTCCCTGTTTCTCCTGGCGATGAGAGAGAGCCCTACGATCACTTCTTCTCCCTTCATCCTGGCACTGCGGTATCGAAGGCTTTGGGAATTGCCCAGGCCTCTGGCAATGACTCCAAGACTGTTGCGGTGATTGGCGATGGGGCTGTGGTCTCTGGGGTGGCCTTGGAAGCTTTGAACAACGGACACGGCTTAGACAGCAACACTTTGGTCATCCTCAATGACAATGAAATGAGTGTTTCGAAAGTTGTCGGCGCCATGGGGGAGTACTTGGCAAAAGTTCGGGCGGGCAAGACTTATAACGAACTCAAAAAAGACGCTCACAAGATTCTGCAGTCCATCCCCATCATCGGAACGGGCTTGGATAAGGCAGCGGAGCAACTGAAGGATGCAGTTTCGAAGGCGCTCGTCCCAGGGTCGATTTTTGAGAAACTGGGACCGCGTTACTTTGGTCCCGTTGACGGTCACAATGTCGGTCATTTGGTCCAATTGATGAACGAGATCAAGGACCAGGAAGGGTTCAATCTTCTCCATGTGATCACTCGGCGAGATGAAAGAGTTGATAGCGATCATGAACGTTTGGTTTTTCCTGTCGCTTCTGTGGCAGAAGATGAGGACGTTGATGCTGATCTGGTGCGGGGCATTGAGTTTGAACGCCAGGGAGAAGATCCTTGGAATGACGTTTTTGCCCACAGTCTCCTGCGGGTGGCTGAAGAAGACGAGGCCATCAGGGTTCTTCTTCTTGCCGCTCCCGATGTGCGTGGCATCGGCAAGGCCAGCTCCCAATTTGAATCGAAATTACCGGGCCGCGTCTTTGATATGCAGGTGAACGAGCAGCACGGAGTTGCTTTCGCTGCGGGCTTAGCTCATGCTGGTCTAAAACCTGTGATCGTGTCTCCTGCCAGCGTCATCCAACGGGCCCAAGATCAGATTTTTCAAGAAATTGCTTTGAGTGGTTTGCCAGTGGTTTTGGCTTTGTGTTACGCCGGGTTGATTGATGCCCGCGCGGGCCTTTATCATGGTATTCAAGATATCGCTCTTCTTCGTGCCATGCCTGGCATCGACATGATGTCGCCCAGGGACGGGCGCGAACTCGATTTGATGTTTGATATGGCCTTGCAATCCAGTGGCCCCAGTGTTTTGCGGATTTCCCATTCTTTCGCTCCAGATGCCGATCGTCTCTATGACGAGCAACAAGAGTTGGTGCGTGGTCGTCCTGAAATCTTGCGTCGCGGAAGTGATATGGCCATCTTTGCTTTGGGCAGTTTGGTCTACTCGGCCATGGAGGCAGCCGATCTATTGGCAGCAAAGGGGCTCGAAGCTACGGTGATCAACGCGCGCTTCGCTAAACCCCTCGACGCCGAATTTTTGGAGTCGATGTTGGATGAGCACACCATCGTTTTCACCTTAGAAGAACATGCAATCGCTGGAGGGTATGGCTCAGCTATACTTGAGCTGGCGGCTCGGGAGCGCTTGGGGGCTGGGAAGATTGTCCCCATTGGTGTTCCCAAGGGTGCAGTGAGTCGACTCTCGCGGATGCGGCTTCTAAGACGCATGGGGCTGGATCGCCAAGGATTGGCAGATCGCATGGTCCATGAATATCGACGGCACGTTAGATCTCCGAATCGGTGAACCAGAAGAGAAAATCGGCGTTTCTGATGTTTGAGTCATTGAGGAATAAGGCCGTGAGCTCTCCCATTTTCGACAATGAAATCCGCAAGCAGATCCGCGCTATGAAATTGCGTGTTCGCAAGGTTTTCTCTGGAGAAGGGGGTGGCGCCATTCGGGCTCGGGGACTGGGGGCAGGTCATGATTTTCACGACCACAAGCCATACTCCGAAGGCGATGACTTTCGCTACATTGACTGGAATCTCTTTGGGCGTCATGGGGAGTTGCATATCAAGAGGTTTCGCCAGGAGACCAATTTAGAGTTTTTCCTGATTTTGGACCGAAGCGCATCCATGTCTTTAGGGAAGCCCAGCAAAGATGTTTTTTGCCGACGGCTTGCTTCTGCCTTATCTGCTTGTTTTGCCGGTCCAGCTCAACCCGTTCAAATTGTTCTCGCTGAAAGAGGTCTACCAAGGGTTGGCCCCCAAATAAGAAACAGCAACGATCTTGAGGTCGCCATGAACGATCTGGAATCTCTGTCCCCAGCCCAAGGGCAATTAGAGTTGCCACTTGGGGATGGTTTGCCCAGAACGGCCCAGAATCGTGTTGTTTTCTATTTGGGAGACTTCCTCCAAAGCGGCAACTTGATAGGGGAGTTGGCATCTTTGCGCAGCAGCCAATGTGAGGTGCAATGTGTCTTGATATGCGCGGAAGAAGAGCGGGCTCCCAAGTTGCATGGCCGAGTTCATTTGTGGGATATCGAGTCAAATGCTGAACTTCGCTTGACTCTAAACCCGAAGATGCTTGATCGTTATGTTGAGCTCTTTGAAGCTCACTTAGAAGACCAACAGCGTTTGGCCCGAGCCGCTGGGCTGAAGCTCTTCATCGTTGGTTCTGAGTCGACTTTGGAGCAGGCCATCATCTCTTTGGTCACTCATGGTGGGTTGACGACATGATTCTCATCAATCCCCAATTCTTGTGGCTTCTTCTTCCCTTTATTGCTCTTTGTTGGTGGCGACTGAGGCGAACAGGAGAATTGGGACGCAATGTCAGTACTTTGGCGATTTGGCAACAGCTTTTGGCTGAGCAAGGGCAGGGGCAAACCACCGCTTTGCGTATTCCTTGGCGTCTACTTCTTGAGTTGCTCGCTGGGTTGTTGATCATTCTGACAATCGTGAATCCAGCTTATGTTGAGGAAGACCCGCTCCTCGTTTTGGTCGATCAAAGTGGGTCCATGGGGGCCCCCAATCGAGTCGCAGGAGCGAAACTTCGGGTCAGCGAGTTGAAAAAGGAAAATAGAGGCTCCGTAGACGTTGTATTTC
Organism: Planctomycetota bacterium; assembly: GCA_015485455.1. Classification (GTDB taxonomy): domain Bacteria; phylum Planctomycetota; family DRQF01; genus S139-23. Next base: position 10,524 of record WFTN01000525.1, read on the forward strand.
TACCTCCTGACAAGAACGGCTTTCCTCCCCATTGGACTCAGCTCTTGTCATCGGCGGATTACCGGGGGCGCCGTACGGAAATCGTATCTGATTTCTTAGCAGCCAACGTCAGCTTGCCGCCGAACGTTGGTTTTCAAGTGATCAGTGATCCCGTGCACAACGTGGGACTTGTAAAGGCCCGCGCAGTTCCGGCGACTGAAGGTGGTATCAGCTTATTTGTCGCCATTGCACGCACTACAAATGAGATCGGTGGCAAGGTCGAAGTCCAAATACTGGTCCCCGGATTGCCGACTCCTATTCACGCCCTTACTTTTGAAGGAGGGGTGAGCCAATACCAACAGGAAACAGTGGCTCTGAGCATTCCTCAAGACGCCCAAAGTTTGATCATAAGGCTCCCCCAACAGGATGATCTTTCTTTTGACAACCAGATGACGTTGTCCCGTCCCCACCCAGCGCGTCTGGTTTTTTCGGAACCGGGGCGCGGCTCAGAAACATGGCAAGCCATGTGGGACGCCGCAGCGGCCTTGCGTTTTGACCCCATCATGGCGGTAAATTCCACCACGACTCGTTCGCAGTTTGTCCTGTCTGTGGGGATGCCCACACCCAGTGCCCGAGGCAACTTAGTCATGGCTGCAACTTCCCTTCCCAAACAAGTGTTGATGAGTCCAGAAGCGACAACACGTCGATCTGCCAAGCTCAATGACCTGCCAGGAATCAACGACTGGCTCTTTCAACAACGTTTTCAAACACCTCTGCCCCAAGGCTTCCAACTGTTGGTAAGCACTCAGTCAGGTCCGGTGGTGGTTAAGGAGAAGGCGACGAACACGATCTTCGTTGCTGGTGATCCCATCAAATCGAAATGGGCTGAGAGAGCGTTCTTCCCCCTCATGATTCGAGCACTTCTAACTGAACTTGGTTTCGAAGGCTCAGGCAGCACCAATGCCTGGCAGCCTCATGACCCAACCTCGCAACCTCTCGAAAGCCGCCTCAACGAAACCCAAGCTTCTACATCACCCCAACAAGCCTGCCCCGCAACCAATCCGTCCTCAAGAGCACAACCCTGGGGCCCATGGTTAGGGCTCATCACCTGTTTGCTCCTTTTGGCCCTCGCCCTGGATTGCCTCAAGCAGTATCGCTGATCCAGAACTCTCACACGATAGAATGCTCTCGATTTTCCCTGGAAGCCAGTGGCTGTGTGGGGTAGGTGTTGCCGAATGAGGGCGGAGTTCGAATTCGCCTGTTGATTCTCTCTTTCTGCGAATTGCAGAGCACTCAGGTGTTCGGTGTAAGTCGTTCCTACCGCACTTCTTGCTGCACATGCTCACGGACCCGGCTCGCCGTTTCTCGGTAAAATCCCCTTTTCCACATGGCGTGTGACAATCCTCTGTCTTGACAGCCAGTTTGGGACCGAATAACTTGCGCGTAGTTCCGTGAAGGCGCGTTTGCATCTTTGTTTCGGAGCAAGGATCTCAGGTTTCAACATTAATTCGCAAGGCAAATAGTCGCGCCATGACCATCGATGCTCGCAAAAAGCTCGCGGACCAAATATGCCGAGTCTTGATTCGATCAAACGAACCACTTTGTGCTCATTCCATTGGCGATCGACTTCGAGGTGAAGGGCACATCGTCACAAAGCAAGAAATCAATAGCATTCTCTATTCTGGTGTTCATGGGAAAAACTTCCGAAGTTGTCGTGGTGAATCCAAAAGACCTCTTTGGGAGTCTGTTGCCAAGACCGGTAGAGCGAAGAACCCTGAACCCGTTCCGCGCGATGAACCGAAAACGAGAAAAATCGAATCGGCTGATAATGAACGAATAGATCTGTTGAGTAGCACAAGGACACCACCGGCCCGGGGGGGGCCAAAGAAAGATGATCTGCCTGTCGTTCCAGAGGAGATAGGTGTCGCCCCTGGACTAAACGGAATTCTGTTTCCAGAATTGACAATGACAACTCCTCGAGTGAAACGCTCGATAGTCGTGGGCAGAAAAGAGGTAACAATACTTGGTCACCCCGCATTATCGCCGACGCTTACAACTCCGCCCAGAGCGAAACCAGTTGGCAATACTTCGAAAGGAGCAGAGTCGGTCGTCAACACTGTACGCTATGAAGCTGGTGAGGTTCTTGACGACCGTTATGAAGTAATTGCGTTGTTGGGCGAAGGAGGAATGGGACAGGTGCTATGTGCTCTCGACTTGCAACGCTCGCGGCAAGTTGCCCTAAAAACACTTCGACGTCGGGAAGGAGTCGATAGAATCGCCCTCAAGAACGAAGTCGAGTTGCTCACCCTGATTGATCGTCCTGACTATTTCCCACGGGTCTATGAATCCTTTGAGTTTGAAGGTGCTTTCTTCATGCCGATGGATCTCCTCGAAGGCGAGGATCTCAGGGTGCATTTAGAATCAGCTGACCCCGCCGCCATCGATGCAGCATTTGTTCGCCAGGTCTTTGATCAGATTTGCGACCGATTGGACTATTTGCACAACTTCTTGGGCGGTCAAGTCTTATTTCGTGACCTGAAACCCAGTAACATTATGGTTGAGAAAAATCCTCTTACGGTTCGGCTGATTGACTTTGGAATTGCTTCCATGTCTGAGCGAGATGACATTCATGCGGGCACTCGGTTTTTTTGGGCCCCGGAAGCTCAATTAGGGACATATTCTGTCCAAAGTGATCTCTACGCATTGGGCGGCATCTTATCTTGTTTACTGCAGTCGCGGGGAGCCAGTGATCCCAAGAAAGTGCTGCACACTATACCTTTCAGTGCTGAAAGGAGTCTGCCATCAAGCTTGGTCGAAGTCGTCGCGACCTTAAGATCGGAAGCTCCCGGTGATCGACCTGCAAGTGTGCGCAGTGCTCAAGATTTGTTTCATGCCGCCTTCAGCAAAATCGAAAATAGCGAGCATGCGGTTGTTAATCGTTGCGAACGGTGTGACGCTCCTCAAGGTCGGGACTATTTTCTGTGCTGGAAATGTGGGACATGGTTGAAAGGAGTCGCAAGCGTTGGCGCCGCCAGAATCGATGGATTTAAGGCCAATTTACGTCATCAACTGCAAATTGCGTGCGATGGTGCCCCTGATGGCGCCCCTGCTGAAATAATCGATCTTGCAGAAAGGGCTGCCTCTCTTCAAAGGTTGCCAGCCTACGAAGAACTCACATGTTTGCCCTACATTGATGTTTCACCTTACCCTTATCAGACCGGTGCCGCACTGAAAGTCCTGCGAGATTTTGGAGGACGTGGTATTTTGGCGGATGAGGTCGGGTTGGGAAAGACAATTGAAACCGGCTTGATTGTAAAAGAATACATTGTTCGCAAGGAAGCCAAACGGATATTGGTTCTTGTTCCCCCACAAACGAAAATGCAATGGGCGGAAGAGATGCGCATGAAATTCAGAATCAATAACGTCCAAGTCTTTGGGACGGGGGATGGTGAAACTTCAGACCGTCGGTCTTTTCATCGAAACGAGGTTTTTGTGGTTGTGTCTCATTCCATTGCTAGTCGGCGGGACAATTTCGAAATGTTTCGCCAGTCGCCTTGGGATGTCGTTATCGTTGACGAGGCGCATCGAGCCCGTCCAGGGAGAAAGGCCAACAATCTTGGCAGACTGGTCGCTTCGCTCAAGACTCGGCGAATGCTCCTGTTGAGCGCGACGCCGGCAAGAAACAGCCTGACAGAACTCTATGACCTTGTGAGTCTCCTTCGACCCGGCCTATTTGCAGAGGACACAAATGCATTCATTTCTTTTTTTGGCGGTAGAAAAGGCAATTGGGCGGTAAAAAACTTGGACATGCTGCAGTCAACACTTGAAGAGGTCATGATTCGTAATCGAAGAGAAATGGTACACAAGGCCTTCCCGAGTAGGAAGTCACAAACCTTCCGGATTACCCTAAGCGCCAAGGAGTCGAAAGCCTACAAAGGATTCATTGGTGCTCTACAAGGTAGCGTTTCCGGCGGATTAGTCATCACCACTCGCGCTCGCCAGTTTTGTTCTTCGTTTCAGGCGCTCCTTGATTCTTCGGTCGGTAGTGATTTCTTGGACCACATTCGAAGTGTGGCGCAGTCCTCTCATTTCAAGACTCGATGTCTCATCGATCAGATTGTCCCACAATTGATGAATGCAGGCGAAGAAAAAGTGATTATCTTCTCGCAGTTTGTCGCCAGCCAAAAAGAGATTTGTGCCGCACTTGAGTCTGCAGGTTACCGAACTGCTTGGAGTGGAAATGGGACCGTAAAAGCGATCAAGCAGTTTCAGCACGATGCCAAAACTCGTTTTCTTGTGACTGGAGTGGGGCTGTCGGAAGGAGTAAACCTTCAATTTGCGAGATGTATGATTAACCTAGACCTACCTTGGAACCCGCAACAGATCGAACAACGGATAGGCCGAATTCAGCGTCTTGGCAGCAAGTTTCGCGAAGTTCTGGTGCTCAATCTCATGGCAGAGGAGACCATCGAAAATCTCGTTATCGAATATATCGAACAGAAATTAGGGATGTTCGAAACGGTATTTGGATTCGTAGAGGCAATACTCGGCCAGTTCAAGGACAGTGAATCTGTCGAGGGATTTGTGCGGAAGGCACTTCAACAGGGAAGTGCTGGCGAAATTGACCCTTCAATCGCACGCCGTGGGGGAGAACGCATCCAAGAAGCCCGGCAAGCGGCAGATTCGAATGTCTCTGCAAATCGCTTTGACTCTTTGCTTATTGGCCTGGGGTCTGATGCGGAAATTGGGCTTTGAGTGCGTGGATAACAAGTGAGTTAGAACGCTTTGTCGTGGATGTTTGCCGAGAGCTTGGCATTTCGGTGAAGCGGCCATCGCCTCATGAGATTGAATTGATCATTCCACCTCACTTAAGGAAAAGGTTTGGCAATCTTTCAACGGTGCGGCTTACTGGATCCCAAGACATGAAGAGGCTCGACAGCGAGCTTGAGTACCTTGCGCCAGGAAACTTTGTCGTTGACTGCATGTTCGACTTAATGCGTGGCAAGAACGTACCCTTTGGATCAGTGATTGCCGGGGTTCCCAAGCGTGTTGATGCCGAAGAATATGCCCATTCTTTCGCAAAACGGTTTATCTCGTCGACTCGCGAGAAGGGGAAGTTGCCTCCCGGGTACGAGCTCGTCTCTTTGGAGCAGGAGGTTGGCTATAGGACTTTTCTCAGGGCCCTTGTTGAGCTCAAGATACATGGCGCAAGGCCCCTTCACGAGGTTTTTCCTGTTCTTGTAAATCTTGCAGATGGCGAGCTCGTTCCTGCAAGCTTGTTTGCCGCGCGAACAACTTATGACCCGAAAGATCACCCTGCAATCGCACGAGCACTGCCAAAGGAAATCGACCGAGTACGATTGAGTAGCGCGCTTGATTCCATCACCCATGCAGTAGATCAGATCGGTTCAAGTCTCATGGCGGAGGCTATTGGTCCCAATACTCAGGCGGTCGAAGCTCAGCGTATTGAGACCGAGCGCTACTATGACAGACAACTGCTCTTAGCCCCTTTCGACAGGGATGCCATTGAAGCCGAGCGGGCAACTCGCCTTGAATCATTGGACGAATCCCGCCATGCGAGGGCGGCAGCCATGCCGATTTCTTTGACTGTCATTCATGAAGTTGTGCCACACCTAGGGGTGATTGTCGCGAACGGTCGAGGTCGAGAATTTGAGTTCAGAATTCCGGCGATTCCAGGGCGCGCCGAGATCCCAGATGACGCGATCTGTTGTGGGCACCTTGACCGACCGCTCCTCATTGATCCTGCTGGAGGAATTTATTGCGACGAGTGTTTGCAGGAATGCCGCTGCTGCAGCACCGGTTCGGCCAATTCTGCTTGTGAAGCTTGTGCCAAACAGGGTCATTCTGTTTGCATCGATTGTGCTGTTAGCGTCGGTGACGGGTGGTCTTGTGAGAAACATTCATTTGTCTGCTCGATAGGGGGGGAGCGCCACCTGAGTATCGAACGTACGAAATGTGCCCGGTGTGATGCCGATGTCTGTCGATTGGAAGAACATTCCTCACAATGCGAGACCCAAGGTGAGACATTCTGTCGAAAATGCGCCACGATTCACCTTTATGCATGCCGAGAATGTGGTGGCAAGGTTTGTAGTTCGCATGCACTGAGGTCCAGCGTTGATGACGCACCACTTTGCAGTGGCTGTGCCGTCGAATGTAGCGCTTGCAAGGGGACGATGTCTAAATCCCAAGGGATCATGTGTTCCACGTCCACGTGCGCGGAGGTGCTTTGCCCCGAGGATGCCAATGATCACTTCTGTACACAGTGCGGAAAAGTCACTTGCGTCGATCACCTTGGCGATTCGACTCTTACGAATCGACCATTCTGTGACTCCCATCGCGTAGATTGCCGAGCCTGTGGGACTGTGCTTGGAGAGATTGAAAGCCAGAAATGCGAAGGCTGTCATGCGCCATTTTGTGAGGCATGTTGCGTAGAAACTAGAGCTGGTCAAATGGCATGTTTGGGTTGTACTGGCCAATGCGCCGTTGACGGTCACGTTCACTTTTCTAACCAGCTGAAGAGGTGCACGCAGCACGACGATAGCAGTGCTCAGTTTTGTGAGGACCATTGTTCAACTTGTAAATCTTGCGCGGTCCCCATTTGCGCCGAGCATACAGAAATTGCGTCTTTAAGTAGCGACACATTGTGTTCGCGGTGCATTGTTGAATGCAGTGATTGCGGTGGGACACTTCGGGAGGTTGAAACAGTTCATTGCACAATTTGTGATCAACCGCACTGCAAAGCGCATGATTCCAAGTGCAGCTACTGTCTGAAACCAGTTTGCCACACTCATCGCGTAGTCTCGGTGTTGACCGGGGCTGTCGTTTGCCTCACGTGTGCCGTTCCTTGTCAAACGTGTGAAGTAGCGATTGGTCCTGATGAGGGGGTCGGATGCGGTTCCTGTAGCGCACGTTTTTGTGGCCTTTGCGGGGAGGTCCCTCATTGTGCAGAGGGTGGGCATCCTACGTGTGTTGATCATCTATCGGCATGCAAGATCACGGGGCAAGAATTATGCGAGTCTCACAGGGAATCGTGCGTGAGATGCGAGGCGACTTTGAAAGAAGAAGTTGCGGAGGCCTGCAGTTCTTGTGGCGACTATTCCTGTTGGGAACACACCGCGAGATGCCGCCTTGATGACAAGATTCTGTGCGATAAATGCGCTGTCACGACAACGCTCGATACCGGCATTTTCTGTGATAGTCACTTGAAAACGTGTAGCTGTTGCAATGAAAGGTCGGCGTACTTTTCGGTTGGATCCAATCTCTGCAAGCTCTGCGAGATATTCCGGACAAGAATTACTGCTGGCGAGCTTCCATTTTCAATAGAGAAGATCGATTGCTTC